>JAGCLZ010000056.1 GCA_017646685.1 Bacteroidales bacterium
AGCATCGATTGGTTTACATCGTGCTGGTACTGCCCCACGCCTATTGATTTGGGGTCTATCTTTACCAGCTCCGACAGCGGGTCCATCAACCGCCGTCCTATCGATACGGCACCACGCACCGTAACGTCGTAGTCCGGAAACTCCTGGCGGGCAATGTCGGAAGCCGAATATACCGATGCACCGTTTTCGCTTACCATAACGGCTATTACCTTGGTTTTAAAGCGTGCACGTTTTACAATCTCTTCCGTTTCGCGGCCTGCTGTACCATTGCCTATGGCTATGGCTTCTATCTTAAAGGCTTCAACAAGGCTTTCGAGTTTCTTTACAGAGTCGTGTTCTTCCCTTACCGAAGTGAAGGGATAAATAGTTTCGTTGTGTATAAGATTACCTTGAGCATCGAGGCATACTACCTTGCAGCCGGTTCTAAACCCGGGGTCGATGGCCAGCACACGTTTCTGCCCCAGTGGCGAAGCAAGCAATAGTTGGCGTAGGTTTTCGGCAAATACTTTGATGGCTTCGGCATCGGCGCGCTCCTTCAGAATGTTGTAAAACTCTGTTTGCATTGAAGGGGAGAGGAGGCGTTTGTAGCAGTCCTTGACAGCCAATTTCATTTGTTCCGAGCTGTCGTTGTAGCCCCATATAAATTGACGCTCAAGTTGTGCGATGGCTTTATTATCGTCTTCGGGTTGTATCTTAACTTTAAGGAAACCTTCGTTTTCGCCTCTAAACATTGCCAATATTCTGTGAGATGGGGCTTTCATCATATCCTCTTCCCAGTCGAACCACGAGCTGTACTTTTCACCTTCTTCTTCTTTGCCTTTGGCTACTTTGGCTGTAAGCAATGCTGTTCGCTTATAAAGTGCACGCATACGGTTGCGTGCAGTGGCATCTTCGTTTATGCGTTCGGCTATTATATCTCTGGCACCTGCAAGGGCTTCGTTGGAGTTGGCTACGCCTTTCTCTTCATTTACATACTTGTTTGCCAATGAGTCGAGGTTGATGTTCTGTTGCAGCATAATGCTGTTTGCCAATGGTTCCAAACCTTTTTCGATGGCTATCGAAGCACGAGTTTTGCGCTTTGGTTTATATGGAAGATATAGGTCTTCGAGCTCGGTTATTGTTTCGGCCGATAGCAGTTGTTTTTTAAGTTCGGGCGTTAGTTTGCCTTGTTCTTCGATGGATTGGATTATGCTGTCGCGACGTTTGTCCAATTCCTTGCATTTGATAAGCATATCGCGAATGGCTGCTATTTGCACCTCGTTGAGGCTACCTGTGGCTTCCTTGCGGTAGCGGGCTATGAATGGAACGGTGGCACCGCCTTCGAGCAGTTCGATGGTCTTCTCCACTTGACGTGGAGAGAGGTTGAGTGCTTCGGCTATCTTTGACGAGTAGTTCATTGTTGTACGTTTTGTTATGTTCTAAGTATATGTGTTGTTTGATTCTCTCGATAAGGATATAGTTTGTAGAAAAACTTACAAAATACTACTGATTTTGCTGTGAGAGTGTCTCTTTTTATACCAACTTTCGTTTTCGAGAGCCCAAAAAACGTTTGTTTTTCTATTTTTATTGTGTTATATATATAATTGTTTTACATATTTTTACTGCGGTACATATGATAGGAGTAAAAAAAATATTTAGTTTTTGTATGTCGAATGAAAAAAAATACATACCTTTGCAACCTAATATTGAAATTAATAGATGTATTATTAAAAAACTTTTTATTATGAAGAAAACATTATTATTTGTAATGGCAGCGATAGTTTCGGTTGCTATTAATGCACAAACAATCTTCTCGGAAGGTTTTGACAATGTAGTTACAGATCCTGAAACTTACATGGGCGCCATTCCCGAAGGTTGGACAACCTATGGTGATGATTTAGTAAACTATTACCAAGGATTCTCTCAAAGTTGGGATGTTTACAGCTTCTCCGACATCGGAAAAGTTGCAATCTCTATCTCTTGGACTGAGCCACAAGGTAACATGTGTGACCGTTGGCTTGTAACTCCTGCAATCGTAGTTCCAGATTCTGGCTATTACTTAAACTTCAAAACTGTTGGATACGATCCTAATTTCCCTGAAGTATTGGAAGTAAAAGCCTCTACAGCAGGTGTTGCCAAAGAAGATTTTACAGCTTCTTTGTTAAGCATTCCTTCGGTTCCTTCTGGATTTAGCGAATATATGATTAATATGGATGCATACATAGGAGACACTGTTTATGTAGCTTTTATCAATAAAGGTGATGGATATTATTTAATGCTTGACGATATTAAAGTACTTGTTCCTGTTCAAAACGAAATAGTTTTGAATGAACTAAGTATTCCTGCTTACGCAAGAGTTAGCACCGACTTTTCGGTAAAAGGAACCATAATAAATAAAGGTATTGCTCCATTAACTTCGTTTGATGTTACTTACAGCATAGATGGTGGCGAAAACGTGGCTACATATACTGTAACAGGTTTGAACATTCCTTACAACGGAACATACGAATTTACTCATGATGTGGTTGCAAACATTGCTACTACAGGTGGTCACGAAATCGAAGTTACAGTTTCTAATCCTAATGGTGTGGTAGATAGCGTAAATGACAATGTTTTGAGTTCTACTATATCTATCTACGACAATGCTACTCAACGCAAAGTATTCTTCGAACAATTTACTACCGCTAAATGTCCAAATTGTCCTCCTGCACACGAATATTTGGAACCTATAGTTGCTGCTCATGAAGAAAATGTTGTATGGATGAGCCACCATGCCGGATATTACACAGATGCTTTGACTATCCCTGAAAGTGAAACTATGTTGGCAATGTTCAACGATGGTGGTAGCACATACGCACCTGCTGCTATGTTGGATAGAACTCAATATCCTGGTAACCCTGGTCCTGCTATGAGTGTAGGTGAAGTAACAGATGCTTCTCTTACTGCTGCTATAGAAAAACCATCGTTTGTAACAGTTGACATTACAAATGTTACTTTCAATAGCGAAACTCGTGAACTTTCGGCTACTGTATCAGGAACTGTTGTATCTGACATTTCTGCTTACAACGATCCTCGCGTAGGTTTCTATATCAAAGAAGATAACGTAAAAATAAACCAAGCTCAATCTGGTTCAAATTTGGGTAGAAATTATGTTCACAACCACTCTATCCGTGCTTCGTTGTCGAATGTATGGGGTGATGCAGGTGTAATTACAAACACTGCTGCAAACGGAACATTCACCAAAACTTATACCTACACTGTTCCTGAAACTGTAAAAGCAACTGATTTGTTTATGATAGCTTTCGTAGCAGAATACAATGCTGATGTAAATGCTCGTACTATTTTGAATACAAATGAAGTAAAATTGACCGATGTTGTAGAAATAGATCCTACTTCTATCGAAGAAGCTACTGATGTTGCTTTCACTGTTTATCCAAATCCTGCTACAGACTATGCAATGATAAGCTCTAACGCAACAATAAAAGAAGTTGCTATTATCAACACTTTGGGTCAAACAGTTGCTACATTCACTGCCAACGCAGAAAATGTACAAATCAACACTCAAGATTTGGTAAAAGGTGTTTACATGGTTTCTATCACAACAACTGAAGGTTCTGCAGTTAAGAAACTTACTGTAGTAAAATAATGAAATAAACAATTATTTTATTTATATCAAGGGATTCTCTGAAAAAGAGAATCCCTTTTTTATTACCCATGCATAGGCGGGGCAAACATGGGGTTTAGAGGACAAATGTCCTATACTTACAATCCCTAACTATGGCACTTATAGGTCGTAAACCACATGGATATTCATGATAGGGTATAAATATTGTGATGATAGGGTATGAACCGTTTGACAGTATATCACGAATATTGGATAGATGTATTATGCGATATACTTGAAAATACCTCGCGAGGGAGATTTAACCGGATCACGATTCCGTTGAAATTTCCTCGTGATGAAATTTCACCTTCCTCGTGATGAAATTTTGAAGATGAGGATGTGATTGGAAATTCTTTCAAAAAAAATACGTCGGCAAACACTTATACTTGAGAAAAAAAACGTAACTTTGCAACTTTATTTACGATGATGAATTGGCTGAAAAATATTTTATCGTTCTGTAAAACAGAAAAGAAGATTGATAACGAAATGAAATATTTAGTAGTAGGATTGGGCAATATTGGTAGCGAGTATGAGGATACACGCCACAATATAGGCTTTATGGTGTTGGATAGATTAGTAAAAGGTGCCGATTGTAAGTTTGAAATACAGCGTCATGCCTATACTGCCGAGATGCGATATAAAGGGCGTACATTGCTGCTAATCAAGCCTACCACATACATGAACCTAAGCGGTAAAGCATTGAACTATTGGATGAAAACCGAGAAAATTCCTATAGAAAATGTACTGGTTATAGTTGATGATATAGCATTGCCTGTGGGTACTATACGTATCAAAAAGAAAGGTAGTGCCGGCGGACATAATGGTTTGGGCAACATAGAAGAAATATTGGGCCACTCGGATTATGCACGCTTGCGTTTTGGGATAGGCGATAACTTTTCGAGAGGTAGACAGATAGATTATGTTCTTGGAAAATTCTCGTCAGAAGAACTTATAACTATAGATCCTCAGATTGATAAGGCTTGCGAGGCCATAAAGACCTTTGCCACAATGGGGGTAGATAGAACGATGAACTTTTTCAACAATAAGTAATCTACACCTTTCGATGAACCTGATTGTAGATATAGGAAATACGAGGACAAAAGTAGCCGTATTTGATGCAGAAACACTCGTTTATCATAGAGTTTATGATTCGACTTTGGAGAGGAAAAACATCGAAGATATAGCTGCTCAATGCTCGATTGATAAGGCAATTGTTTCACGAGTAGGTGTATCGGTGGATTATGATGCTTTGTTTGCCAATATTCCTTACATGGTATTATCGCCAGATTTGAAGGTGCCGATACGAAACCTTTATAAAACTCCGTCGACATTGGGAGCCGATAGATTGGCTGCAGCAGTGGGTGCAATGGTATTGTTTCCAAATCAAAACAATTTGGTTATAGATATGGGAACTTGTATTACATTGGATTTTGTAAATAGTAGCGGAGAATATCTGGGAGGTGCAATTATGCCCGGAATTTCGATGAAATTTAAGGCACTACATACTTTTACCGACAAATTGCCGTTACTCTCATTCGATAATAGTGATAGTGTTGGAATTGTTGGAGATGACACTCGCTCGTCCATCCTTACCGGAGTTATTAATGGAACAATTATGGAATTGGAAGGATTTGTAGAGAGATATGTGGAGAAATTTGGCAAAATGAATATAATATTTACAGGAGGTGACGCTATTTATTTTGAAAAACGAGTAAAATTTCCGAACTTTGCAGATTCAAACCTGTTGCTTGTAGGACTTAATAAAATATTGAATGCAAATGAATAATAAGAAAAATAGAGGTTTGTTGTTTATACTATTGTTGAGTATGACACTTCCGATTTTTGCTCAAAATGGAGTAAATTCGCCCTATTCGCAGTTCGGAGTAGGCGAATTAAAAACATTTTATTTCCATCCATACACCAATTCGATGGGCGGATTATCTTATACAATACGAAAAAACAATATAATCAATAACAATAATCCCGCATCGTACACAGCTATGGATAGCAACTCATTTGTGTTTGATATGGGCCTTGCAGCAGATTTTGTTATATTGGCTAACGATGAAGCATCTCTTTATGATGCCGATGCTGCTCTTTCGCATATATTATTGGGAATGCCTTTGACCAAGTGGTGGCGAACAAGCATTGGTATATTGCCCTTCAGCGAGGTGAGCTATATCACAACCAAGAATTTGTATACAATGAGCAATGGCGATTCGCTTTTTTCGCAAAGTGTATATGATGGTACAGGTGGGATAACGAAACTTTATTGGGGACATGCCTTTAAAATAACAAAAAATCTTTCGGTGGGATTTAATGTGAATTATTTGTTTGGAAAAGAAACAAGAGCCATTACATTCGATTTTCCCGATTCGGCATATATGCTTAATTCTCGTAAACTAAAAGAAACGCATATAAGCAATTTTACTTTCGATTTCGGATTGCAGTACTTTCAAGAATTAAATGAAAACTATACATTGGGTCTTGGGTTGACTTATTCTTCGGTGCCTACAAGCCTTAAGGTGAAAGACAAGTCGGTGGTTTATACCTTTGTATCGCAAGGTACGATAGATTATGTTAGCGACACTATATTTCCTGCAGTTGAGTATGAAAGCAACTTGGATATGCCACACATTGTAGGACTTGGTTTGTCGTTGACACGCAATGAGAAATGGATGGTTGGCGTAGATGCAACCTATTCGTCGTGGAATATGCCTAAGTATACTGAAAATACAACAAATGATATTTTTGGAGGATGGACAGCATTTGATTATACCGAAAGTTATAGATTTGCAATTGGTGGCGAAAAGATGGGAGATTATTTGGCATCGAAGTATTTTGAAAAGATGTCCTTTAGAGCAGGTGTGCATTTTGAGTCGGGAAAACTATGTGTGTTAAACCAAGCCACAGGTAGCAACGAAATACTGAATGATTTTGGTATACATGCAGGTCTGTCATTCCCAATGCGAAAGATGAAATCCATTATAAATTTAAACTTCCAATGGGGTACATATGGAGTGAAAGAGATATTGCGTAAGAATTATTTCCAAATAGGTTTGTCGCTTTCTACAAGCGATACATGGTTCAAAAAGCGCAAATATGATTAATAGAAACTTATAATATAGAAATAATAAATCGATTAATAAATAAAAATAGCAAATACAGAGATGAAAAAAATCAAGAGAATAGGAATGACTTTAATGTTAACAGTTTTAGCCTTTTCTGCAAATGCTCAAAAGACAGGCAAAACACCTGAAGACAGTGTGAAATGTATCGAAAATCTATCCTTGTACCAAGAATCGTATAAGATGAAAAATTATGCTGACGCATACGGTCCATGGAAAGAAATATTGAAATATTGTCCCGGATATAACAAAAACTTGTATATACGTGGAAGTGTTATTTTGAAAAATATGATGGCAAACGCCAAAACCGGTGAAGAACAACAAAAGTACATAGATGAACTTATGAATATGTACGATCTTAGAATCCAGTATTTTGGTGAAGAAGGCTTGAATAAAGCACGTAAGGCTATGGATCTTGAACAATTGAGAGGAACTTCGGCTGTTGCGGATTACTATAAGCTTTATGAAGAGGCAGTAAAAATTGATGGAGAAAATTTGGAGGCTTCGTACATATATAAATTCTTTGAAGCTACAATATATTATGTACATGAAAAGAAAGCCGAACCCACTTTGATTATTGATAACTACGATTTGGCATCCACATTGTTGGAAAAAGCATTGAAAGCAAATCCTGATAAGAAAACCGATATACAAACAGCGATAGCAAATGTAGAGGCAGCATTTTCGCCCTATGCTTCATGTGAACAACTTGTGGATATATTTAGCAAAAAGTACGAAGCATCACCCGATGATTTAGAACTTATAAAGAAGATATCTAACCTATTGGAAAGCAAAGGTTGTACAAAGACTGACTTATTCTTCAATACTACCGAAAAGCTTCATGCCATGCAACCAAGTCCCGAATCAGCTTATATGATGGGAAACTTGTGTTTGAGTAAACAACAATATGGTAAAGCCGCAGAATATTTGAAAGAAGCTGCCGAAGGAATAGGCGAAGATAAAAAATATCAAGCTTACTTGCGTTTGGCTTACGCATACCAAGGCTCTAGAGCATATTCTGCTTCGAGAAGTGCTGCTTACGAAGCTGCAAAAATAGACCCTACCAAAGGTGAACCATATATGATTATAGCAACATTGTATGCCGAATCGGCAGGTAGCTGTTGTGGCAGTGGCCCTGTTATGAGTCGTGTGGCTTATTGGGCTGCAGTAGATAAAGCTATAAAAGCTAAAAATGTGGAAGATACTCCTGAAATGACAGAACGTGCGAACAAGTTTATAAATACATACTCTAGACATTTTCCAAGTCAAACAGATGCTTTTATGGAAAATATAATGGATGGCACTTCGTTCACCGTTGGAGGATGGATTGGCGAAACAACAACAGTTAGAACAGTAAAATAAAGTATAGTGAAATACTTTGATAGCATAAGAATACAAACACGCCTACTACTGTTGGTAGCAGGTGTGTTTGTTTTTATCGGATGTTCGAATGACATGAAAGAGATACAATTTTTCGACCAATCGAATATGCCGGTACAGATTGTAAAAGATTCAGAAATAATACAGAGTAAAAAAGGAAATATACAGTTGAGGTTAGTTGCATCAATCATAAATGTATATGATGGTGAAGAACCCAAGACCGAATATCCCGAAGGTATTTATCTTGAATTTTTTAATAAGGATATGGAAGTCTCTACTTCATTATCTGCAAAGTATGCCGTATCGTACGATTCAAAAAAAATTATGGAAGCACGTAATAATGTAATAATAATTGATTACGATTCGGGTGATACTACATACATGGAGTCATTGATTTGGGATAAAAAGGAGAAGAAAATATATTCCGATAAACCGTTGAAATCGGTAAATGGTTCGAGAGTTACATATGGAGATGGCTTTGAATCGGATGAAAATTTTAAAAATCCTCAAATACTCCGCCAAAGAGGTACGTTGGAATGGGATGAATAATAATTAAATATTCTGATTAGTTGTTGGTTAGAAAATATCGCTTATAGTATATTATTTGCCTTTTTTATAGCTCTAATAATAAGATATTTGTTTTTATTAATATTATTTCTTAAAAAAAAAGAATAAGCCTTTGTTATTGAGAAATTATTTGTAAATTTGGAGAATGTAAAATAATAGTGGCAAAATAAATAAAGTACAATAAATAAATAAGTTATACAATGAAGATTCTAGTTTTAAACTGTGGAAGTTCCTCAATTAAGTATCAATTGATTGATATGTCGAACAACGCAGAGGTAATGGCAAAAGGATTATTGGAACGTATAGGTTCTGAAATGGGAGAATTTACTCACCGTCCTGCTGGAAGAGATAAACATTATGAACAATTGCCCATAGCAAATCATACAGATGGTATTAATCTTGTATTACATACTCTTACAGATCCTAAATTGGGCGTTATAAAAGATTTAAATGAAATAGGTGCTTGTGGACATCGAGTTGCTCATGGTGGCGAAGTGTTCAAAGATAGTGTTATAATTGATGATGAAGTAATCAAGCACATACAAAATCTTTCGGAATTAGCCCCATTGCATACTCCATCTATTTTGAAAGGAATCTATGCAACGGAAGAATTACTTCCTAATATAAAGAAAGTGGCCGTATTTGACACTTCATTCCATCAAACAATGCCAGCCGAAGCATATTTATATGGATTGCCATACGAACTTTATACAAAATATAAAATCCGTCGTTATGGTTTTCATGGTACAAGTCATAAATACGTAGCAGAGAAAGCGGCAAAGATGATTGGTAAAGATTGGCATGATTTGAAGATAATTACTTGTCATTTGGGTAGTGGAGCCTCTATAGCTGCTATAAAAAATGGAAAGTCAGTAGATACAACAATGGGATTTACTCCATTAGAAGGTTTGGTAATGGGAACACGTTGTGGTGATGTAGATCCAGGTGTATTGTTATACATTGCAGAGAAAGAAAATATGAGTTATGCCGATATGAACACTATGCTTAATAAGAAGAGCGGTCTTGTAGGACTTTGTGGAAAATCGGATATGCGAGATGTTCGTGCAGGTCGAGATGAAGGGGATGAACGTTGTACAAATGCTTTCAATGTTTTTGCACACCATGTAAGAAAATATATAGGTGCATATACTGCAGTGATGAATGGATGTGATATATTGGTAATGACAGGTGGTATAGGTGAAAATGCATGGTTTATGCGTGAACCGATTCTTACAAATATGGAGTATTTGGGAATAGAAATTGATACAGCTTTGAATGCAACAATAATGGGTGAAGATAAAATCATATCTACTCCAAATTCAAGAGTAACCACAATGGTAGTTACAACCGATGAAGAATTTGTAATAGCAAGTGATACCGATCGTTTGGTAAATTGTAGATAGTAATATGCTGATTTATATTGCATTTTATTTGAAGGGGATATTGTTCATAACTATATCCCCTTGTTTTTTTGAATAATGTAATAAGTTATGCATACAAATCTAGAAAAGATAGTTTTATCTAGGGTGGGGTATTTTCTTATGATGATAAATGAACGGATTTGTTATCTTTGATTTATTGGTATTTGAAAAAAAGAAGCATTTTGTGCAATGAATAGTAGTGCTAAGTAACTGGCGATACAAAAGATTTAAAATAATAAACTATAGGAATTGTGATGCAATACAATGTTCAAATATTTGATGTCTTGGATTCTACCAATAAGTATCTCGAAGCGATCGATATTTCGTCTGTCGAGGAAGGGTTGGTAATACGTGCCGCATGTCAGAATGCAGGAGTGGGGCAGAAAGGTAATGTATGGGAGAGTGAAGATTATAAGAATCTTACGTTTAGTGTTCTTTTAAAACCTATCTTTTTGCCTATAGCTAATCGTTTTATGCTTACAAAAGTAATATCATTGGCAATGGTAGATTTTCTTAAGCAGGAAATTGGCACAGAAGCAATTTCTATTAAATGGCCCAATGATATATATATAGGTAAAAATAAGATTTGTGGGATATTGATATCCAATAAATTTAGAGCCGGGATTTACAATGCTTCTATAGTAGGAGTGGGTTTTAATGTAAATCAAACTATATTTGGAAGTAATATTCCTAATCCAACATCATTGAAGATTATAACAGGAACGGACTATGAACCCAGTGAGGTATTAAATAATATTATGTACCACATATTGTCAAGGTATGAGGAGTTGAGGTCTGGAAAAATATTGGAATTAGATGAAAAATATCTTGCAAATTTGCTGTATTTGGGCAACGAACGAAACTATTATTATAGAAATAATCTTATAAGAGGTGCTATAAAAGATGTAACAAAAGAGGGATTTTTATTACTTGAAACTTCTGATAATAAATCTATTACTTGTGATTTGAAAGAATTAAGATTTATTCATTAGGCAAAATCTAGCTTGTACGGAAAAAAATTATTATCTTTGCACTCCGAAAATGAATACAAAATAAACTATAGATACAATGAAGAAGTTATTATCATTATTTACACTATTGCTATTGACAACAAGTGTTATGTATGCAGCATTTCTGAGAAATGTACCGTATACACTTACTCAACCAAATGGTACCGAATTGCGTTGTTTTGCTACCGGTGATGAGTACTATAATTATTTGCACGACGAACGTGGATACACCATAATGCTTAATCCGGAGACAGGCTACTATGTATATGCAATAAAGGATGGTGATCGTCTTGTTCCATCGTCATTTATTCCCAATGTTCATAATCCAGAAAAGGTGGGTTTGAAGCCTTATATAAATATTTCGGCTGAGCAATGGATAGCCAAGAGAAAAGCCTATCACGATATGGTTCCGGAAAATATGCGTAAGCTAGTGGGAGATACTATAACTAATAGAGGACAGTTAAACAATATTGTTATATTTATTCGTTTTTCGGGCGATTCCGAATTAGCAACTCCATACGCTACCGTTAATGGAATGTTTAACGATACGGCTGCCAATGCCAATTCGATGGTTAATTATTTTAGAAAGGCATCGTATAATCAATTGAATGTAACCACTTATTTGTATCCTGCGCCGAATGGAACTTCCATTGTTTCGTATCAAGATGATTATCCAAGAAGCTATTATGAGCCATATTCAGCTTCTAATCCTAATGGATATCAAACTGAATACGAACGTGTTGTACGAGAGCATACCCTTTTGAAAAATGCAGTAGATGAGGTAGGTCCATCTATTCCACCAACGTTGAATATTGATAAAGACAATGATGGATATGTAGATAATGTATGTTTTGTGGTAAAAGGTAATGTTGGTGGTTGGAGTGATTTACTATGGCCTCACAAATATAATTTGTTTATGCAAACTGCTTATATCAACAATAAGCAAGTAAATGTCTATAATTTCCAGCTAGAAACAGCTCCGGCATACTTTACCAATGGAACTCTTTGTCACGAAATGTTCCATACATTGGGAGCTCCGGATCTTTATCATTACGAACCTGAAGGAGATGGATTATCGGCAACAGGTCCATGGGATTTGATGGAGAATACATCCAACCCTCCGCAACACCAAGGTGCGTATATGAAATATAAGTATGGAAACTGGATAGATAGTATCCCAACCCTTACACAGTCGGGTACATATACCTTGCACGCTTTGGGTTCGGCTTCCAATGGTAACGTTTGTTACAAAATACCTTCCAACAGCGTTTATCAATATTTTGTGTTGGAATATCGTAAGAAAACCAATATGTTTGAAACCACTATTCCCGGATCGGGATTGCTTATATATCGTATTGATACTCGATTCGAAGGAAATGCAAGTTATGATGGAATTACTGAACTAGACGAAGTTTACCTATTCCGTCCCGGTGGTACTCCAACATCGTATAATGGAAATATATATTCTGCACACTTTAGTTCGTCTGTAGGTCGTAGTGAGTTTAATTCCCAAACAAATCCGTATCCGTTTTTGTCCAATGGAGCCGCATCTCTTGTAGATATATCAAATATATCAGACAATAATAGCGATTCCATAACATTTACATATACATTGATTACTTGTCCTGCTCCTGCAAACATCACTTCATTTAATATTGCATCAACTTCAGCATCTCTTACTTGGACGGGTTTGGTGGCATCGCAAGGATATGAGGTGGAATATGGATTGGAAGGATTTACATTGGGCAATGGAACAAGGATATTTGTAGGTTCTAATATTTGTCAGTTGTCGGAATTATTATCATCTACAACTTATGACTTTTATGTAAGACCTATATGTAGTGCTACAGATACAGGGTTGTGGTCGAATTGTAACACTTTCACAACTCGTTGCGAAGCACAATTGTTGCCACTTGTCGAAGGTTTTGAAAGTACAACGATGCCTTCATGTTGGATGCAGGAATATGTGTCCGGAACTCATGATTGGCAGTATACCGGAACATTTGCTAGCGGTTTGTCGCCACATTCAGGCAATAATGCTGCTGCTTTTCTACATCAAACAAACGGAACAGAAACCAAACTTGTTTCTCCTTTGTTGAATCTTACAACAGTTACTAATCCTCATCTTACATTTTGGCATACACAAAAGAATTGGAGTGGCGACCAAGATGAGTTGAGAGTTTATTACAAGTCAACTCCAACTGACACTTGGCAACTTTTGGCAGAATATACAAGTGATATTTCTACATGGACTATGGATAGTATAGTATTGCCAAATCCATCGGCAAATTACCAGATTGCTTTCGAAGCTACAGATGGTTATGGCTATGGTGTATTGCTCGACGATATTACCGTAAAGGGAACTCCAATAATGAAAACTGTAACTGCAACAGTGAATAATGCTCTGTATGGTGGCGTTGCAGGTGGTGGTAACTATGCGATGGGTACCACAGCAACACTTACAGCAGTGCCAAGCGAAGATTGTGAATTTGTGTGTTGGAGCAATTTCGAAACATCACCAACAATATCATTTGTGGTGTTTGATGATACAACTATTACAGCAACCTTTACTCCCATAGGACAACCAATGCATATATTGATGGTAGAAACTCAAGATGAACTATTTGGAACTACGGAGGGAACCGGAGTGTATGCCGAAAATACTGATATAACAGTTTCGGCTACAGCAAACGAAAACTACCAATTCAAGCAGTGGAGCGATGGTGTAACCGACAATCCACGTACTATGCAAATTATTTCAGATTCAACCATTATGGCAATGTTTGTACCCGATACATTTATGATAACAGCTATGTCTAATGATGATGTTATGGGTGTTGTTGACGGAGGTGGACGCTATGCTTACAATACATCAGTGGTTCTTACAGCAAATCCAAATCCATACTATACATTCAGCTCTTGGTTGGATGGAGATACTAACAATCCTCGTACAGTACTAGTCACAGGCAATGCAACATATGTAGCCAACTTTAATCCAGTGTACTTCAATGTTACTGTTACTTCGGACGATCAAAATATGGGTACCGTATATGGAACAGATGCTTATGCCCACAACACAATTGCTACTATAAATGCATATCCAAATACAGGTTATAAATTCTCACATTGGAATGACAATAATACCGAAAATCCTCGTGATATACTTGTAACACAAGATTCTTCTTTTGTTGCGTACTTTATAGAAGATGTAGGAGTGGATGAAGTTGATATGATGGAAAGCATACTGGTGTATCCAAATCCCGCAACTTCGATGGTGTCTATAAATGTTGATGAAGTTTTAAAGATAGAGATACTTGATATGAATGGTCGTACACTTATAAGTAAAGAACATTCAAATAAAATAGATATATCTGAAATTCCCGATGGAGTTTATACTATTAAAGTGATAATGCCTCAAGGCGAAGCAATCCGAAAGATAGTGAAGATGGCCTCGAATAGATAAATATTTAAATAGTTTTGGATAAAAGAGGTGGTGTAGGAGTAATCCAATACCACCTCTTTTGTATCTGGCATTCGAATTATCTGTAAAATCGAGTCGACTTAATTGTATCACCGAGTCGACTATTTTGCGTCTTCGAGTCGACTCGATTGCATCTCCGAGTCGACTCATACTATATGCTTGAGTCGACTCGGCGAACTCATCGAGTCGACTCGGCGAAGCCATCGAGTCGACTAGAAAAATTATAACCCCCAAACGCATGCATTTTTCTTTTCAAAATATCCATAAAGAGGAATAATAGTAGTGTATTGTAATTTGATGTGCAATATTGGGAACATACTTTGTGAGATTTGTTGCAATAAAGCCCCAAAGATAGTGATGATAAAATAAAAATACAACAAAAAGTCGTAGCTTTGTCTGCGTTTTTTGCTATGAATTTTATCCCCAAAAACGCTCAAAAAACCATTTATTTTACTGATATGCAATGCGATACACGCATTTTGTGTAAAAAATGACATACAATAGGTCAAAAATGGGAAAAAAGCATCGAATTTTGGTAAAAAACCGGGAAAAAAGAGGGATATTGCGAAAAAAAGTTTGAGAAAAATGGTATTGGTAATCAGAGTAGTTATAAAAAAGTTTTCGAAAAAGATGAAAAAAAGTTTGGTAGAATAAAAAAAGTTCGTACCTTTGCACTCGCAATTGAGACGGGGAACAGTCCTCGAGAGATTGCGAGAGTAAATTGAAATCACAGAAA
>JAGCLZ010000057.1 GCA_017646685.1 Bacteroidales bacterium
ACCATATCAACGTGGGCTTGCAATATAACGCCTTTGCGATTTTCCATGCCTTTGGTAGCAGGTTTACGCATTATTATGTTGCCAACTTCGTCAACTTTGTATTCTAAATTGTGCTTTTTTGCGAACTCTACAAGGTAAGCAACCACTTTTTCTTCGTGTTTCGAAGGACGTGGAATTTGAGTAAGAGCATAAAAGTTTGCCCATAACTCTTTGGGATTCAAATTCAATATTTCACTCATATCTGTATATTTTTATGTTTTTCTGTTTCGTTTTTGAGAGTGCTAAATTACACTTTTTTTCTATATTGAACAAATAAAATTTCAATGTGTCAACATTCTTTTGTGGTAAAAATCTCTTTAGCTCCTTTCGTTAGCCAAAAAGTTAGGTTTCTTATTGGAACATATCTTAATTAACAAATTAACGTTGAAAATAACGTTATAGTGAGGTTTTTATTGCCAAAGCCTTGCGATTTGCACACCGCAACCGCAGCAAAAATATGGGCACCTACAACTTGCAAGCTCTAATATAGAACATGCCTTTACAATAGGTTTGCAATTGAATTGTGGAAGACAATAAAACTACATTGGATAACAGAATGATGATTTCATCGATTTTTGTTTTGAATAGTACTGTTAAGTGTCGTAAAAAAGTTGTACCTTTGCAAGCGTTTATAAACATCAAATAAAGGAATAAAGTGAATACAAAACACAGATTAAAAGCTCTTTGTACCATTGCAGGCGTATTGCTTTCGGCAATGGTTTATGCCCAAAACGAGTCGAAACCCATACTTAACACCCTTCGTTTCGAGACTCGCTTCGACTACGATTATCAATCTTTTGAAAATAATTCTGAAGCTACTCTTGGTGGTTTTTCGGGCAAATACATCAATATTGCAATGGCCGGAAACATTACCGATAGGTTTTCGTACAACTATCGCCAACGCATATTGCCAAACAAAGGGTTGAGTTCGTTATTCGATGGTACCGATTGGATATATCTTACTTATGACATTACCAAAAACTTTTCAATATCAGGCGGTAAGCAAGTATTCCAAATAGGGGGGTTCGAGTACGATATGCCACCTATTGATGTGTACTTTTGGTCCGATTTTTGGAACAATATCATATGCTATCAGATGGGTGCATCACTCACTTATACCGACGATAGCAAGAATCATAATATCACACTACAGTTTGCAAACTCCAACTATACCCAAGATCCGTTGGAAAACCTTTATGCCTACAACCTTATATGGTTTGGCAATTTCGAGCACCTCAAAACTATTTATTCCATCAACATGGTAGAATACCGCAAGGGTAGCTACATCAATTACATTGCCTTGGGCAACAAATTGGTACTTGACAACTTTAGCTGTTATATAGACCTTATGAACCGCGCTACCGATAAGCAAGACAAGTTTTTTGGCGAAGACTACACCGTTATAGGCAAGATGGAATGGCAACCCAATGAGCAATGGAACCTTTTTGCCAAAGGCGGATACGATGCCAACAATACTCAAACATTGGATGAAAACGGCAACCCCATTGTGGTTTCGCCACATGAATACTTGGATATATTTGTAACCCCTGGTACAGAATACCACTACTATGGTGTGGGTGCCGAATACTTCCCACTAAAAAACAGCAAGGATATACGTTTGCATACATTCGTTGCCGTAAAAAACGACGGCAGCAACGAAATGCACTTCAACATGGGTCTTACGTGGCGTGTAAACTTTATGAAGTACATCAAACTATAAACAAAAGATATAATTAATAATATATAGCAATGAAAAAATTAAACTTCCTAACCAAACGCCTTATCGAGGCAATAATATTTTTGGTATTGTTCTTTGCCATATTTGGCTACTTGGCACACGAAATGTCTATGAACAATATGCTCAATACCATTATGAACACAGCCCACGACCTACTGCTAAACACAGTATTATATATTATGGGCATCACTGTTCTTACCGGAGCTTTAGGCAAACTGCTTACAGAGTTTGGAGTGGTTCGCCTTATTGAGGTTATTCTTCGCCCCTTGATGAAACCGCTCTACAACCTTCCGGGCGTAGCAGCATTGGGAGCTGTGCTTACTTTTCTTTCAGACAACCCAGCCATCATCTCGCTATCTAAGGAAAAGAACTTCAGCCAATACTTTAAAAAATATCAAATAGTTTCGCTTACCAACTTTGGCACCGCCTTTGGAATGGGCTTGGTGGTTATAGCATTTATGGCAGGTAAAGGCTTTGGCACAGGAGCTGTTATAGGACTTATAGGCTCGTTTGCAGGCAGTATTGTTACCACCCGCCTTATGCAGTACTTTACCCTAAAACACAATCCCGAACTACGCGAAGAAGTATCAACTGGTGGCAACGAACAGGAAATTTCGTTCAAAAGCGAAGGTGGAGCTTTCCTACGCGGCCTCAACGCAATATTGGACGGTGGCAAATCGGGTGTGGAAATAGGATTGGCCATAATACCCGGAGTACTTATAATATCCACCTTTGTTATGATACTTACCTTTGGACCTTCGGCCGATGGTGTATATACCGGCGGAGCCTACGAGGGTGTAGCACTGCTTCCATATCTGGCCGGCAAAATCAATTTTGTATTTGAATGGCTATTCGGTTTCACCAATCCAGAATTGGTTGCATTTCCAATCACATCACTTGGTGCTGTAGGTGCAGCATTAGGTCTTATACCTCGCTTTATACAAGAAGGCCTTATAGACAACAACGCCATAGCAGTATTTAC
>JAGCLZ010000058.1 GCA_017646685.1 Bacteroidales bacterium
ATATACTATTTTTCTCTTACTATGCTATAGGCCAATTATTTATTTCCGAAAATGGCATTTTTGGGTATATATGCACAAAATATTACATGTAATGTTGTAATAATGTAATGTTGTAATAATGTAATGTTGTAATAATGTAATGTTGTAATAATGTAATGTTGTAATAATGTAATGTTGTAATAATGTAATTTTGGGTGTATGTGATAGGGCGTATGCAAAAGGGCGTATGCGATACGCCCGTACGGATATATGGGCGTATAATTGTAGGGGCGAATCGCATACGCCCCTATGCAATGCATAAATATCCATTGTAAAATTCACGGTATACTGTAAAATGTTTCACACCCGGGTATAAAACAAATTGTGGTATACCATCGTGAAGACGAAACCCGGGTGTGCGAAAACAGCTGTATTGTTATTGTCGGTTTGGGCATATTCCCAATCATATACTTGCATTGGGGGAACGAGGATAATTTTTGGAAAGATGCCTTGAAAAAAAAGTTATTTCTTTAGGCAATTTCTAAAAATTGCTTTGCAAGTGATTTGCGGAATTTTCTTGAGAAGATTTCTACTGTCTTTTGATTGAGTGTAGCGGGCTACACGATTGAAAAAGAAATAGAAAGATTTCAAGAAAAAACGCAAAGCACGCAAAAGTTCTTTTATTTTGTTAATAGTGTTCATAGAACGTGGAATTTTTAGAAGTTGCCTTTATCTTTCCAATCAGCACACCCGAAACGCTCCATGCGCTGAAGCTGCCGCCTTCGGCTTTGCCCTGCGGTATGGCAATGGTTATGGTGTGGGTTCCTGCCGGCAGGTACGAGAGGTCGAAGTATACAGGTTGTGTGGCTGTTCCGGGGCACCAGCCGGATCGAGAATAATCGGACGACGATACTCCGTTCCAGAAGTTGCCCGATACGGGGTTCAGGTTGCGGAAGGTGCCGCAGTCGGATCGCCAAGGGGTATGTGTAAACACCGTTTGGCCATCTATTATAATCTTGTTTTCTTTTGGGTTGAACTCGTCGCCTCCACCCCATCCGCCATGGCCGGTGGCTATGTAGCGTAGCTTTAGGTCTTCAACACCTTCGGGTATTACAACGGTTACTGTAAGGCTGTCGGTGTCGAAGAATCGAGGGTAGTTCTGTCCGGCCATCTCCATCACATTGCACGTATTGAATATAGGCAGTATCCAATCTTTAGTGTCTTCATCTTCGATGTTCCATTCATAATCGCCGGGATATGCCTTTATGTCCAGGCTCACTTTGTGGCCTCCGCCATCGTAGTTGCCTATAAAGGCACCTATAAGTACACGTCCGTTCATGGAGGGGAATATATCTGTAATCTCCTGTTTGTAGTATGCTTCGTTGGCCCATTCGAGGCCGTCTATCTGCACCCGGTCGTTGAAGTGCCTTACGCCAAAAGGGGTAAAGAACCGCACCAGTTCCATTACGGGCAGGTAGTTGTTCTCGATAGTCATCCCTCTGTATTCCTCGCCTGTTTTGGATTTGAAGCCCGGCACCGACGATATGCCTTTGGTAAGGGCATCGTAAAAGCTCCGTTCATAGTTTGTAGGTATAACAAATATAGAGCCTGTACGGTCGTAGGCATCGCCTTCGGAATGGGTGTGCAGTTCGGCAAACACTTGGTAGTGTTGCGGTAACTTGTCTATGTTTATATATTTGAGTATAAGTGTTCCTCCTGCAAAGTGAATAACGGAATCCAGTGGCATATCGGTATTCCATTTGGTATCGGCACCCCAATGTATTCTGTCGTTGTCAAACACTTTGTAGGTTATAATCATTTTGTTTCGGCGTATGTTGTCGAGCTCTCGCGAGGTTTTTTCGGTGCCAAGGTCGGCAGGGATAATGGTGGTGGGTTTCTTGTTGCGGCTTATGGATTTTATTTCCATCACCGAACTGCCGTTGCGAACATATTTCACCAACACACCCTGCAGTGTGGCAAACTGTGCCATAGGTGTGGCAGAGAATCCCAAATCGGTAGTTACCCAAATGTCTATGCTGTTGGAGTTGATACTTGTGTGGTATTTCTTGCAGTTGTATCCCAGTACCTTTTCTGTTTCGCCTTCGCTAAAGGTGATGTTTTTGTTGGATAGTGCAAACTTGGCATAGTAGTTTTCGTTGCCGTCGTATTGCAGTTGCGAAAAACCTTGCATACTGTCGTAGTTGATGTACATTACAGCCTTGGCCAAACCCGGAATAGTTTTGTTTACGTTGGCAGGCTTGTCGGCAATAGCTGTTTTGTTGCCCCATTGGTTTATAATGGTGTATGTAGTGTCCTGCTCTTCCACTCCCTGTCTGTATGATTGGTAAACTAGGGTGTGTGATTTTTCATTCTGTGCCGGCGCCGATGCAGCCACAAGCAGCATTGCCGTTAAAATACCATATATGAGTCTCATTGTTAAAGTGTTTGTTATTGATATTTCTATTGTTTTGATTTGCAAAGATACATCAAAAGTTTGGAATATAAGCAACTTCTAAAAAAAAACCACGTTCTATGGCATATTAATCATGAAACAAAAGAGCTTTTGCATGCTTTGTGTTTTTCATTGGTATATTTCTGTTTCTTTTTCAATCGCATAGCCCGTTATATTCAATCAAAATAAAGTAGAAATCACCTCAAATAAATTCCACAAATCACTTGCGAAACAATTTTTAGAAATTGCTTATAAAAATCGGTGATGTTCTGAACAATAGACATGCCTAAACGGTTGTTGTTTCATGCTTGCGTCGCAGATAGTTTATACATGTTTTGCATTGTAAAAAATAAAAGTTTTGAATTTCTGCATATTATCAAGAAAAATGTGTATTTTTGCAAGTCGAAATAGAATAATATAAAAGTGTGTAAAATAAGGTTATGATGATGAATAACAGATTTTTGCATGCATGATATACAATATATATATTAGGAGAAAAGATGATAAATATAACATTACCCGATGGTTCTGTTCGTCAATATGAACAAGGTACTACTGCATACGACATAGCCAAAAGCATAAGCGAAGGATTGGCCCGCAATGTATTGGCAGCTAAAGTTAACGACCAGGTTGTAGAGCTTAATCGTGCTATCGAAGCCGACTCTACAGTGCAACTTCTTACATGGAACGACGAGGAAGGTAAACATGCTTTTTGGCATACCTCGGCCCACTTGTTGGCAGCAGCTATTGAGGAATTGTATCCCGGTGCAAAATTTGGTATAGGCCCGGCAATAGAAAATGGTTTTTATTATGATATAGATTTTGGCAACTACACCATATCGTCCGACGATTTTGCTAAGATAGAAAAGAAAATGGCCGAGCTGGTAAGTGCCAAAACACCCATAGTTCGTAAGAGTGTAACCAAAGCCGAAGCTTTGGACTTCTTTACCAAGAAGGGTGACGAATATAAGTTGGAACTGATCAACGATTTGGCCGATGGTACTATCACCTTCTACGAATCGGGCAAGTTTACCGACCTTTGTCGCGGTCCGCACTTGGTGGATTTTTCTCCTATTAAGGCGCTTAAACTTATCAACCTAGCAGGTGCTTATTGGCGTGGCGATGAAAAGCGTAAACAGCTTACACGTATATACGCTATCAGCTTCCCAAAAAAGAAGGAACTTGACGAGTACCTGGCTATGATGGAAGAAGCCAAAAAACGCGACCACCGTAAGTTGGGCAAAGAGTTGGGACTGTTTATGTTTAACGATGTTATAGGCAAGGGATTGCCATTGTGGTTGCCAAAAGGTACAGACTTACGTTTGCGTTTGCAAAACTTTCTTACCAAGATACAAAAACGTTATGGTTACGAACAAGTTATAACTCCGCATATAGGTGGGAAACAACTTTATGTAACTTCGGGCCACTGGGAACACTACGGTGCCGACAGTTTCCGCCCCATCACCACACCCGAGGAGGGCGAAGAATACTTGTTGAAACCTATGAACTGCCCCCATCACTGTATGATATTCCGCAACGAACCACGTTCGTATAAGGAATTGCCCATACGCTATGCCGAGTTTGGTACAGTGTACCGCTACGAACAGAGTGGTGAGCTTCACGGACTGACACGTGTGCGTTCGTTTACACAAGATGATGCTCACATCTTCTGCCGTCCGGACCAAGTGAAGGAAGAGTTTATACGTGTGATGGAAATTATCGAAATAATATTCAAAGCGTTGAGTTTCGATAAGTTTGAAGCACAAATATCATTGAGAGATCCTAATAATAAAACCAAATATGTAGGTACCGACGAAAACTGGGCCAAAGCCGAAGCTGCAATCGTTGAGGCATGTAAGGAAAAGAACCTTCCTGCCAGAGTGGAATATGGCGAAGCTGCTTTCTATGGTCCTAAGTTGGACTTTATGGTAAAAGATGCCATTGGCCGTCGTTGGCAATTGGGTACTATCCAAGTGGACTACAACTTGCCCGAACGTTTTGATTTGGAATATATAGGCAACGATAATCAAAAGCATCGCCCGGTAATGATACACCGCGCTCCGTTTGGTTCGATGGAACGTTTTGTGGCTGTACTTATAGAACATACCGGCGGTAAATTCCCATTGTGGCTCACTCCCGAACAGTTTATCATACTGCCTGTAAGCGAAAAGTTTGAAGAGCATGCTCGTCAAATGGAAAAAACTTTGGACGACTTGGGATTGCGTGGTATAATAGACCTTAGAAACGAAAAGATAGGCCGTAAGATTCGCGATGCCGAAATGAAGAAGATACCTTTTATGCTTATTTTGGGCGAAAAAGAAGTGGAAGAAGGTACTCTCTCTGTACGTCGCCACGGACAAGGCGACCTTGGCAGTATGACACCTAAGGCTTTTGCCGAAATGATAGAAAAAGAAATACAAGAATTATTGTAACAAAAAATATGCAATAGGAGTATAAGTGAAAGATACTCTGCAAAAGAATAGATATTAATTAAAAATAGGAGACAAAAGTTATAGCAACACCTGTAAAACCAATCAAGAAAGTGCGTCCCAGTAGAGGACCGGTGAAAAAAGAAATGTTACACAACATCAACGATGCGATAACATCGCCCGTGGTAAGAGTTGTTGGTGAAAATGTGGAACAAGGAATTTTCAACTTCAAGGAAGCATTGGAGATGGCATACGAACAAGGGTTGGACCTTGTGGAAATATCGCCAACAGCAAATCCTCCGGTATGCCGAATTGTTGATTACCAAAAGTTCATGTACGAGTTGAAGAAAAAACAAAAAGAACAGAAAAGTAAATCAACAAAGATAGTTATAAAGGAAATACGTTTGGGACCACAAACCGATGACCATGACTTCGACTTTAAGTTGAATCATGCCATCAGATTTCTAAAGGAAGGTTCGAAGGTGAAAGTTGATGTGTTCTTTAAAGGTAGAACAATAGTATATAAGGAGCAAGGCGAAGCCATATTGTTGAAGTTTGCCGAGGCATTGTTGGAATACGGAAAACCCGAAAAGATGCCACAGTTGGAAGGCAAACGAATGATGATGATAATTGCTCCGAAGAAGTAAGAAACTATGTATTCTTTTATATATTAACTTTTAAAACAGTAAAAAATGCCAAAAATGAAATCAAAATCCGCTGCTAAAAAGAGATTTGCTCTTACCGGCACCGGAAAAATCAAGAGAAAGCATGCTTATCACAGTCATATTTTGACTAAGAAAGAAACATGCCAAAAACGTAATCTTACACACACCGGATTGGTAAGTGGAGATGATGAAAAACGCGTAAAAGAAATGCTATTAGCATAACAAAAAACGCTAAGTAAACGGAGTTATTAACCATTGTTTTATGCACAAAAGAGCTTGTGTAACATCAAGACGCTGAAACGAAAAAAAATTAAAAGATTATGCCAAGATCAGTAAACGCTGTTGCTTCAAGAGCACGCAGAAAAAAAATCTTAAACCGTACCAAAGGGTATTGGGGAAGAGGTAAAAACGTATGGACCGTTGCCAAAAATAAATGGGAAAAAGGTCAACAATATGCATACCGTGATAGAAAATGTAAGAAAAGAGAATTTCGTTCGTTGTGGATCAACCGTATCAATGCAGGTTGCCGCTTGAATGGTATTTCTTATTCTGTGTTTATGGGTGAAGTTCACAAAGCCAACATCGGTTTGAACCGCAAAGTTTTGGCCGACTTAGCTATGAACCATCCTGAAGCTTTCACTGCCGTTGTAAAAATGGTAAAGAAGTAAATCTAAGTTATAAACATTCAAACATTTTTATGTCATGGGAAAAACAGAATTAATGCAATATGTAGAAAATTTGGTTGAACGCAAAGAGTTCCCAAGTTTTAAAGCAGGTGATACCATTACAGTTCATTACAAAATCCGTGAAGGAAATAAAGAACGTATCCAACAATTCCAAGGCGTTGTATTGCAACGTTCGGGAAGTGGTGTTACTGAAACTTTTACTGTTAGGAAAATTTCTAGTGGAGTAGGAGTGGAAAGAATATTTCCTGTAGTGTCTCCTTTTATCGAACGTATCGATATTAACAAATACGGTGTTGTTCGTAGAGCACGTATATTCTACTTGAGAGGATTGACCGGAAAGAAAGCTCGTATCAAAGAAAGAAGAAGATAATTCGATTTTTGATAAAAGAATATATAGTAAGAGGGCGCTCCGTTCGAAGCACCCTCTTTTTTTATCCTTTTATATGTAGGTGGCTGTTGATGTCTGGTTAATCTTCTTTCTCTTTCCATCCTTGGGCACGCAGCTCTATGGTGGTGTTTTGTGGTGTTACCATCATGGTGCCCATGCTTTGGTCGGTTATATGGCCTATGATATGCACTTCGTTGCTGCCTTTTATCTTTTCGTAGTCAGATTGTTTTATTGTAAACAACAGCTCGTAGTCCTCACCTCCGTTTAGGGCGTTGGATACCGGTAGCATTTGGCCAAACTCGCTGCATACCATAGTGGTGGCATAGTCTATAGGTATTTTCTCTTCATATACTTCGCAGCCTACACCCGATGCTTTGCATATCTGCATCATGTCTGATGCCAATCCGTCAGATACATCTATCATTGATGTGGGAACTACATCTTTTTCTTTCAGAAACTTTATTATGTCTAACCTAGGCTCGGGCTTTAGGTAACGTTCCAATACATAGTCGAACGAGGCCAAGTCCGGCTGGTAGTTGGGGTTGGCTTTGAAGGTTGCTTTTTCGCGTTGTAGGATAAGCAATCCGGAGTAGGCCGATCCCAGGTCGCCACTTACACAAATAAGGTCGTGGACCTTGGCACCGCTGCGATAAACCACTTTTTCGGGTTCTATCTCGCCTATTGCTGTTATGGATATATACATTCCGGCAGGGCTCGACGAGGTGTCGCCTCCTACAAGGTCTACATCATAGCGTTGGCATGCAAGGTATATTCCGGCATATAGTTCGCTAAGTGCTTCTACAGAGTAGCGGTTTGAAACGGCTATGTTTACCGTTATCTGTTTTGGGGTGGCATTCATGGCTGCAATATCCGAAAGGTTTATGGCCACGGCTTTGTAGCCCAAGTGTCGCAAGGGGGTGTAGGTCATATCAAAATCTATGCCTTCGATAAGCATGTCGGTCGAAACTACGGTGCGTTTGCCTCCATTGTCAATTACAGCGGCATCGTCGCCAACACCTTTGATGGTGCCGGCATTCTTTATTTCAAAATCCTTGGTTAGGTGTTCTATCAATGTAAATTCGCCTAACTCTCCTAGTTCGGTCCTAGATTTGTTTTCTGTGTCTATCATCTGCGTTTGTATAGTTTTGTGACATAGAAACGGATAATGAACATTATTATTTTCCCAATACTTCGTTTTTTTTGTTTGGATGTTCCAATGTAAATATGCTGTTAAATAAGATAACTACCCCAAAAAATGTTTTTTATCCGGCTCAATTCGGGCTGCTATTTTGATTGGGCTTGGGGTAGGGGTTGGAAAAAAGATATCGATGGTAATGACAAACACAATATTATATGGGGTATTAACGTTTATTACGAATCAAATTGTGTGCGATAGTGTCTTGGTATCAAGTACAATTGATGATTATATATAGTAGGACTTAATATAGTTGATTATGAAGAAAAACTTATTATCTGCAATATTGTTGTGCATTGCCACAACTGTTTTTTCTCAGTTACAAGTTACACCGGGAACATCATTTCCTTCGGGGTGGACAGCCGACTCTCTGGTTCGCAACGTACTTTTGGGCTCGGGGGTGGAGGTGTTTAATGTGCAGTTTAATGGCTCTTCGGGCGTTATAAACTGTAGTGCCATTGGCAGTTTCAACACGGGTGCCAATGCTACCAACCTTGGTATAGAAGAGGGTATTATAATAGGTAGTGGATCTGTAAGTTTTGCTGCCGGAGCCAACAATTCCGGCGGTGGTAGTGTGGCTTCGGGATGTGCAACCTATACCGACCCTACGCTTACGGCCGTGGCCACAGGTACTTTGAATGATGTGGCTACATTGGAGTTTGACTTTATTACAAAGGCCGATACCGTTAAGTTTAACTATGTGTTTGCTTCGGAAGAATATCCCGAATATACTTGCTCGGACTTTAACGATATATTCGGATTCTTTCTCTCGGGCTTGAATCCATCGGGGGGTATGTACAACAACTACAACATTGCCCGTATTCCGGGCACCAATATCCCCATCACTATCAATAGTGTAAACGGAGGTTCGGGTGGCAGTGCTTCGGCTTCGGGATGCTACTACACTTATTCGCAATACTATGTGGACAATGCCAACGGTACTACCATACAGTACGATGCCTTTACTACCGTGCTTACTGCCATAGCTCCCGTTATACCATGTACACCTTACCATGTAAAGATGTGTATAGGCGACGTTACCGACGGAGCATTCGATTCGGGAGTGTTTTTGCAAGCCAACAGTTTCTCGGCCAATGCTATTGTTACAGATTTTTCAAACCCTACCAATCGTAATACTCCACGTATCTTGTACGAAGGTTGCTATGGTGTGGATATAGTGTTCTCGCGTCCGCAAGCCAAAAGCATTAACGAACTTATACCTATTACTTATATTGGAGGTACGGCAAGCAATGGTCAGGACTATACCTATATAAACAATTCCATTACCTTCCCGGCCGATTCATCGAGTGTAACACTTCATATCTATCCTTCGCTCGACGGCGAGATAGAGGGAGAGGAAACAATAATATTGGCCTACCAGGCTACCCCGTGCGAAACAGATACAGTATACCTTACCATATACGACGTAGATACCATGGCAGCAGAGGTGTCGTATACTCCTCCGGTAGTAACCGATAATGAGGTAACACTTCGCACATCGGTAACAGGAGGCCATGTGGCCGACAACGGCTATACCTACCGATGGAGCACAGGAGCTACAACCAATGAGATAACTGTTCCTACCGTACCTACAGCAACTTACTTTTTCTATGCTGTGGATGAATGTGACAAAGTGGCATTTAGCGATACTGTAACAATAGGTATACTCCAGGATTTTGCTACTACAAGCAGGGATACTACCGTATGTGCATTCTCGGGTTTGTTGCTTTCGGTAGAAGGTGGAGACTATCAGGAGTGGAGCACCGGCGATACATCGGCAATGATATTTGTACGTCCGTCCGAGGATTGTGCTATAACCGTTACATCTCACAAATATTGGAACGGAAGCTGGTGGGAAGATACCGATACCATTATTATAACCGTAATACCAAGTCCCGAAATACAGCTTTCGGCCTCCAAACAGGTAGCTTGCCGGTTGGATTCAATCAGGCTTTCGGCTACCGGGGCTGCCGAGTATTCGTGGGACGAAGGCGTTACCTTTGGAACACGATCTTTTATGGATGTAAGGCCCGAATATAGTACCACATACACCGTTTATGGCCGTGCCGAAGGGCATGAATGTTTTGGTTTCGACTCTATAAGGATAGAGGTCAACCCTTTCTACTCTGCTACCATAACGGGTGGCGAATATGACTGCCATACAAATACGGCAATACTGACTGTGGAAACCGAAGCACCCGAAGTGGCATGGACTTCATCACCGGCCGATACTTCGCTTGCTCGTCAAAAGAATAGCAGAACTATAACAGTGTCGCCTTTGCAACATACAACATATACTGTGGCTGTAGAAAAAGATAACTGTGTGAATAAGGAATCCAAGTATGTAGAAGTAGACTTGAAACCCAAAGCTCGTATAAAAGCCGACCCCGAAGAGGTATCGTTGGGAAATATGCAAACAACTCTTACCGACGTAAGTTCAAATAGTGTACGCCGTGTGTGGTATTTCTTTGATGGTACAAAGTACTACGATAGCCGTATTGTGTATCAAGTGCCATATTCGGTCGATTCGGTACCGGTGGAGATGGTGGTATATAACGCTCATGATTGTTCCGATACTACATCGAAGGTTATATATGTAAACAACAATACTGTATGGATACCAAACTCGTTTACCCCGTTGTCTGAAACAAACAACAGGTTTGACATCGTAGCTGCAGGTGTGCAAGACTTTGAGATAGATATTTATAATCGCGAAGGGATGTTGGTATTCCATTCTAATGATGTAAACGATTCGTGGGATGGTACACACAATGGCAAATATTGTGCACAAGGTGCCTATGTTTATATAATAAGGTATTCGTTTAGAAATCAGAAATCAGAAACTTTGGTACGAAAAGGTAATGTATTGATAATATATTGATGATACAATACGATATTTCAAACGGTCGAAGTAGCTAACCTTACTTCGACCGTTTTTATTATATTGTATATCTTTTTTTGATGGAATTGTTATTTCCAAAATCATAGTTATGTAACTATCATACTTTGCCTATAGTATGAGGGCTATTTCGGGCCCTGCGGATTAGCCTTTGCAAGTGTGTGGTTTGCGGGTCAAAACCATGGGAGTTACGGGTCAAAAGTATGGCACTTTGGGGTCGTAAACCGCGTGGTTTCGACTGCTAAGTGTGGCAAGCAAAAAAGCCGAAGCAATATGTGTATTGCTTCGGCTTGGTTATGTAGAATTATATAAGGCAACTTCTAAAAATTGCTTTGCAAGTGATTTGTGGAATTTTCTTGAGAAGATTTCTACTTTCTTTTGACCTATCATAGCGGGCTATGCGACCCAAAAAGAAATAGAAAGATTCCAAGAAAAAACGCAAATGTTGCGATTAAGCAAGTAAAGAGCAATGCCTAAGCATTAGCTCTTTCGAGCGATAGCAACTTCGACGAAGTCAACAACGCAAAAGTTCTTTAAAATAATTCTAGATAGTTTCAGAACGTGGAATTTTTAGAAGTTGCCTTAATTCATCCAACGGGTTGTCTTCATTATAACCATAAACTTTTTTCAATGTGTTATATATTGCCGAGCAATTATTCCAATAATGAGTATAGTTAAGTTCCGGACAATATCCCCCACTAATGATTACAGCATGGTCATTAGCGGACACATTTTTATTCTTAGACTTCTTTCTTTTTTTCCAACTGCTTGTATCTGCCTCTATAAAACGAGGCGTTATTGTATGCAACGGTATCATTCCTGTATAATTTGGTGGAGTAGTCATATCTATTATAACAAAGTTATTTTCATCATTAATAAAAACGTATTTACATTTACGATGCCATTGAGATATTGGTTCTTCATCTACATAGAAAAACCATGTTTTATAATTTGGTGATATTGCAAATGTATCAAATCCTATTCCCAAAGCTGTTATAATACTGTTCTCTGGAACAAGATTTGGAGAGACACATATTTCTTTATCTTCCCAATTACCATTCAAAATGGTTGTTTTTAAAAAATCATAAGCAGAATCTCTCGACACTTGTGCTAACGACAACTGACACATCACCAGCATTGCACATCCTAATAAATTACCTTTTTTCATATATCTATAAATTTAATATTTGATTATATACTTTTTTCGACTTACTCGGGTAAAGTTCATAATACGGCCAACTACAATTTTCTATAATAACTACATAGTTACCTTTCTCAATGTTATCTATCTGATAAAAACTATTGAACCAGCATATACAGTTTGCTCCAAGTCCGTATACAGCTTCCTCTATCCAAATAGTATCATTTGACATTGAAGCATAAACGTTCAGCGAGTCTTGGCCACATGGTATGGAATACCTATAATGCTCAACAAACAGCGTATTTTCTTTATACGAAACACTTATAGAATCTCGCAACTTTGGATTTATTAGTCCGTGTCTGCAATCAGTTTTTCTTAGGTTGGAAACCGTCAATTCTTTGAAAGTGGTATCTTTTTCTTTATCTCGTTCATTAGTAGTCATTCCTATGCAACCTACGGCGACCAACGCCAATAAAACGAACTTTAAAATTTTTCTATTCATAATCAATCTATTTAATATATTAATAAAGACTTCTATTTTCAAATATATCTACATAATTATATCATAAATCAAACAATTAGGCAAAGATATGTTTATATTCCAAAGCTATGCACATTAGTCCGAAACAGGACGCACTCCATAGCCATAGTAACGTGTAAACCAATCTATTAAATACCTTTCATTTGATAACTTAAGGAAGAAAGAAGCACTGTTTGGAATGATAGTTTCACCGTTAGCACTCCAATAATAGCCAGTTAGTGCATTCTTGTAGTACGATATCCCAAGGTAGTAACCATTGGCAGGGAAAAATATAGTATTACCATTTTTTCCTGTTACAAGTGTTCCTGTTGTTCCATTTTGTGTGGCCCATTTAAAAGTGCAGTTATCTATCAGCTCTTTCATTTCCTCTTTTGTAGGCATACGCCACGGGGCTCCCCAATTGGCCGTAGCAGCATCATAGAAGGCGTTTCCACTTATGTTGCCAAACTGTTGACCCATTGTTGCACAATTTTCATAAGAGTAGTCTGTTTTAGGTACAATTTCGCCCCATGCATAATAATTGCCATATTCTTCCGGATTATTTGCACCTACATTACAAGTAGCCCACTTTAATCCACTTGGCAAACCAAGATCTACATATTCATGACCATTAATAGTATTGTCGGGTTCTTTTTCGCAGCTGCTAATGCTTAGCATTCCTACGGCTACCAGTGCCAATAAGGCTATTTTCAATAATATTTTTCTCATAGCATGATTTATTTAAGATTAATAATTAGTTTCTTATGTACACCATATATTATGGTATTACCATCACATATATGTATTAATGACGAAGTATCCGGCATAAATGTTCCCGATATTGTATCGCCTATCTTTAAACTATCTAATGATATTGAATAAGTTTTAACTACGTTGTAATACCTATTACCACATATATACACTTCGTTACCAATACTATCAGGAGAAATGAAATTAATCAAATAAGCTCCAGTTCCGCATTCTTCAGTGCCAATAATTGTACCTACAAAAGGCTTTAATCTTTCATCTTTTTCTTTCTTCTTTCCCAAGGTTGTTGCACTTACACAACCTACAGTCACTAACGCCAATAAGACGGTTTTCAAAAATACTTTTTTCATGATTTTTTCTGTATTTATCGTTATATACATTCTTTTAAACCAACGCTTATTGGTTTTGTAAGTTGTTGCCTAAAGAGGATGTATGCTTAAACTTTTGGGCAACAACTACAGCCCTACAGCAACGAAACGTAAAAGTGCCGTTGCCATAGGGCAACGTTCGTCAAAGTTGTTTTTGCCCAAAAGCCAAATACTTGACAGCAACTTTCCTCCCATTGCCGGCAACAATAGGAATGGTATTGGTATGTCCTTTTTTGTTGTCATAACTTCTTTACTTTTGAGAGTGCAAAGGTACACATTTATTTTTAATTATCAAACACTTTGGTAAGTTTTTTTCAAATCTGTAGATTCCACAGCCAAACCGCTTTCCCAATGCCCTTGCAGCGGCTTTGCTTCTACAGAGAAACACCTTTTGAGAAGGGGCCTATCTCAGCTGAGAACGGACCGTTCTCAAAACCACCATAACCGACAGCTTAATATCACCGCCACAGAAAATTGTTAAGTATTTCAAGGATTATCTTCCTCAACTTCATACTCTATTATGCTTAAAGGCTTAACGC
>JAGCLZ010000059.1 GCA_017646685.1 Bacteroidales bacterium
CAAAGCGAAGCCAAAATCCGTTGTCCTCACCCCCTAAAAACCGCCACAAAACCAAAAAGTTATCAACAAAAACAAGATAATGGCTCTTTTAGGCCGTTTTGAGCCGTTTTATTTTATAGCATTCGCACCGGTATACATACTGTATATACGACTATAACTAGTATAATAACTTTTCCCTATCCATCTGATTACTTGACAATAGCAAAAAAATGACACTTAAAGCCATTTTTCGATAAGTTATTAACAACTAAAACGATATAAGGATTTGGCAATTCTGTTTTTTGGTTGTATCTTTGCAAACGAAAACAGAAGGGCTACTATAAACCGAGAGTCAGTTGTACATCGGGGTTCTTCGATAAACATAATCAAATATTCATAATATGATAAGTATCATATCTAAGGAGCAGCCTACTCCTATAATAGGCACAAAAAACACGGAGTTGAAATACTCCCTCCACATTCAGTATGCCGGAACAGTTTCTACCAAAGAGGTAGTGGCCTTTGCCTGCAAGCACACCGGTATGCAATCCACTGCCATGAAAGCCGCATTGGATAGCTGTTGTCAAACCATTGAGCTCTTCCTTTCGATGGGCTACAGGGTACAGTTGGGCGAACTGGGCACATTCTTTGCCACTACCGATAGCACAACTGTGTACAGCAATGTCGATGCAGGTTTGTCTCAACTAAACAGGTTGAGAGTTCGCTTTGATGCCAACAAAGAGCTGAAGCATGCTATAAACAATGCCGAAAAACGACTTGTGGCCATCCAGAGGTTGGTAGATCCCGAAAAGAAGATCTACGAAACTATCAGTACCAACCAACTTACCGACGGCAGCCAGCCGGGCGGAAGTGGTGGCAGTGGAGGAAACTCCGATAGCGGAGGAGGAAATTCCGATTCCGGAGGTGGCGATTTGGTGGGATAAACCCAACCGGATCATGCGTCGGCAAGAACTTGCCGACGCTTTTTTTTTGCCCTACCTTACCCCATTCCACTCCCCCCAAAAACACCACTTTTCCACACTTTTCCCCAAAAAATCGAATAATCGTTTTCTCAAAAATGAATAATCATTTTTAAGAAAACGATTATTCGGTCCATATACAACCGATCGATTGTTTTTGGAAAAACGAATAATCGGTTTTTCTCTACAAACATTGCTTTCCACCACAAAAACCGCCACAGTTTTAGCCCAAAACTATGGGAGTTTTTATGGGGTAACCACATAGGTTTAGCATAGATGTTGTACCACTATTGCAATGCTATTGCATATATTCATAACACTGCATTAATAAACAAGCCATATTTAGAGTATATAAATAAAGGCGTAAAACAACCGACCGTTGTCCGTTGTCCATTGTCTGTTGTCCGATAAAACACCAAGTAGAAATTATTTGTCTTTTATAGACATAGAATAAATAACCAAATAAAAGATTACGATCTACAATAGTAGAAATTATTTGTCTCTATAGACAGCCAACATTGGAATCAAGAACTTCAATTATCTACACCAAGTAGAAATTATTTGTCTCTATAGACAGCGAGAGCAAGGCGAGCTACAGCACTATGAATCTACACCAAGTAGAAATTATTTGTCTCTATAGACGAAAACCCTATATATTGGGCGTTGGAAATCTACACCAAGTAGAAATTATTTGTCTCTATAGACGTAGAAGGCATTCAGCTCGATGGCTTTCTATCTACACCAAGTAGAAATTATTTGTCTCTATAGACATTGAGCGACTTAGTTAGCTCGTACTCATCTACACCAAGTAGAAATTATTTGTCTCTATAGACTACATCTGTTCGCTTACAGCCCATGTCAATCTACACCAAGTAGAAATTATTTGTCTCTATAGACGAAAAGAGACAGATATAAATTTATGTTATCTACACCAAGTAGAAATTATTTGTCTCTATAGACTTGTTTAATGAACGTGCGGAGGTATATCATCTACACCAAGTAGAAATTATTTGTCTCTATAGACCCTAAAGATAGAGACCAACGGGATAGAATCTACACCAAGTAGAAATTATTTGTCTCTATAGACTTTGAGTTGCGTGTAAACAAGTTTGCCATCTACACCAAGTAGAAATTATTTGTCTCTATAGACGAATTTAACCCTCCAAAAAATTGGGAATCTACACCAAGTAGAAATTATTTGTCTCTATAGACCCATAAGAGCCTCGAAAACTTTTGCAAAAGTACGAAATATTTATATACCAGCAAAATAAAAAGTAGAATATTTTGCTTCCTTGCCTACATTTTTACCCCCCTATCTATTTTTATTTATGAATATTCAATTATTAATCAATGTATTACTTTATTTACTATTCCAAATAAAGACTAAGGTTTGCAAATTGTATTTTCACTGTAAAATACTTCAAAAATATACTACATCTGTATCACGATGTATAGCATTCCCATACTTTTTCAAATTCACATTGGATACATCAAATATTATTACACTATCATCCGCTGTAAAATGTTTGGCAAACGCATCTACCTTTGCTTGCAAATTATCCATTACTCTCTTTGTATTGTTCAGCTCATATACAGAGTACTGCAATCGTACTGCTCCATTCTTGGTCAGCATTTTGCTAAATCTATCCCGCAACTTATCGTCGCTTATATCGTAACTTATTACCAACATTATATTTCAAATTTAGGGTAACACTCTATAGACTTACCTTGCATAAAACATCTATAATATGCTTGTACATACTTAAACACTTCTGTTTTATAGGGTATAAGTGCATCAAAAAATATTTTGCAATAGTTTTTATTCTTTTCAAACTTTAGTTTGTATTCGCCCTTAATACAAATAAAGTCGCTTTCCGAACATTGACTTCTATTGAATGCCGTACGCACTGCATGGTCTATTATACATCGGAATGGCTCCATAATATCACAAATCAGAGATTTTCGTTTAAACCACAGTCTATGATAAACACCCATATACACATCAAAACCGAACATTCGCACAAAACATTCTATATAATTAAATAGTATTGTATAACCTATATCGAGGGTTGTATTCATTATATCACATTTTGTCCTTGGCTTACGTGCCACCCAATTGTTCTTTTGATAATAAGCAGTAAAAAAACTTTTAGATGCCATACCCTCCATACCCATAAGACTATTATAGTCTGTTTCCATTTCTACTTTTGCAGCAATGTTTATACACACTTCTACTGCTTCTAGGGTAAGAGCATCTTTCATCCTTGTTTTCTTTAGCAGTGATATTTGGTTCTCTATTTTGTTCCTTACCAAATGGCGTGCAATGGATATATCGTTCTTATCCATTGCATATTGCTTTTGTCGTAGCAGATAATTAGCTTCGGCATCATTAGCCCAAAAGAACACCGGTCTGAAACTTGGATTTACCACCACCAACGCCACTCCATACTTTTTGCATTTATCTATAAGTGGCGTAGTTACACTGATGTGTCCCATCACAAAAAGCATCAAAACCTTTTGGAAAGGAATTTTTGTAAGAGTTTTTGTTTCATCGGCTTCTTCTTGTTCAAGAAGCAATTCACCATTACTTACCCTGAGGTTTTTCTTTTCCAAACAGTTTATTACAAATATGCTTCTATATTCTATATCTTTATGAGTAAACATTTTCCACTTCGGTTTTATCGCAAAGATTACAATAAATACAATGTAGGCATTTATTAGGATTGGGTACAAAATAGTCCGCAGGGTTATAGTTTCTGAACCGTTGTATAAATTCTGTCAATTCATTCTTTTCCTCTTCCGTAGGAATCTTTATGGGTATCATTCTATTGGTGGATATTTCATAAAAGGCAAGTTTTTCTATTTTATATCCCAATTCTAACATACAGTAGTACTGAGCCCAAAGCTGATACAGTTGACCACGATATATCTGCTTCAGTTTATACTTGCGTTCTATAAGCATCTTTTCTTTTTGCTTATACACATCTATTTTTCCCATCACCCCCAACTCGTCCGACGAAACCGGTAGCGACAATATATCGTTGCTCGAAGTACTAGATGTTTTTCCATCCGTAGCCGTATGTGCTATTGTACCTTTGGTTTGCGGTGTGGCATGATACAACCCTTCGTCCGCATCCATATACACATTGTGCAGATATATGGAATACGGACAAAAGATATAATCATTCAGCGTTGATATGGAAATATAATCTTCCACTACATTATTTTTTCGATTTTGATTCTTTCCTTAGAGCAAACTCAGGTAAATATTTTTCCCACTCTTCTCTATTCAAGAGCCACATATCCCATTCTCTATCCGAAATAAACAAATCCGGTTCTTTGCCTTTACCTTTTGCATATTTGATATGTTCGTGCATTATCAAACCTTTGCGAGCTATATTGTATGCTCCATTGGCATCGGCATCTACTATTTGTGCCAAATCGCCATTATTTATGTGGTTTCGTGTATCGAAATGTTCTCCTTTTTCATTACGAACAGGCGAATACAAAAAGTTGTCATCCTTTTCATCCTTTTCATTCTTTCCACTATTTCGTATTTGTTGTATTACATTAATCACATACACCAAACTTTGCCAAGCCGTTTCGTTTCTACCATCTAGTTTATTTATCTCTCTACCATCCTTTATTATTTGGTCTTTAAATGATTTTGTTTTATCAAAGCCTTCAAATATTTTATTTAGCATACCCACTATATCCACTTGCTCCGGTATCCATATATCATAATCAGTTTGAGCAGACTTTTTATTTTGGAAACGTGGTAAACTCACTCCATCTTTGCCGGAATACATCACCCATTCCTTGCCTACATTATTTTCCTTATATGTGAAGTAATAATCCTTACCATCGAAACCAAAATCCGTAAACTTATCCATTATCTGTTCCTTTATCCCATCTATTTTACCATTTTTCAAATATATGGTTTTTCTCCAACCTGTAGCCGGATCTGTTACCGATGTATAATTGGCTCGGGTATATAACATTACACCAAACTGCTTTTTACCTTCAATATCCTGATATGTTCCAAATGGCGGAGTTAGTTGCAGAGCTTTACCAACCGACCCTATTTCGCCATTCTTAGCCTCTTTGTCCACCACAAAGTTTAATTTCTTTGCAAGGGCTGTTTCCAATTTCTGATATACTTGTTTTTCAATCTTTTGACGACTATCTTTCATTCCCCTGCTAAGGTCTTCCAATACAATATATGCGTGTGGATTAATATTTCCTTCCTTGTCTTTTATTATTGTATTGGTCAAACCATGTACCACATGCGATATATACCCATCCTTCAAATTACTTATATTCTTTACTCTTTGCATGTTCTTCCTTGCCTTGTCTCTTTCGTCGGCTCTTACTTCCAATTTTTCCACATAATTAGTTCCGTTTATCACATCATAATGCTTACATCCGTTATCAACTATTTTTCCATTGCTATCTATTATGCAACTATATACAAGGTGTTTCTCTCCACGGTCTATACCTATAAAATTTAATACTTCTGCTTTCTGAAACACATCATTAACTACACTATTAATACCGTCATCATTTTGATTTCCATCTTTGTAATTAAGAGTTACAGAAAGATGAAAGATATATTTATCTTCCGAAAATCTTTTATTAGAGATAATTGGATAAGAAAATTTACCTTTAAGCTCTTCTGCATGATGACCTCTTTCTAGTGTTTTTTTATCATATTCAAATGCTTTTTTTCTAAAAAATATTTCTCCACTTCCAATATCTACACAATCCGCAAAACCATCTTCGTGCATAAGTGCTCTAAAAAACAAAGTATGCAAATTCTCTTTTTCCGTAGTTCTTTTTCTTCTTATTCCTTTCGAATATGTCTCACTATATGATAAATCTTTATTAGCGATTTTAAATAAGAACAAATCTTCACCATTATGTTTATCAAACTCTTCTGAACTTACATTAAAAAAGAGAAATGTTTTATTTTTAGAAGTAATTTCTTCTATGTCATTTATCAATGATTTCAATCCCTCAAATCCAACATATTCATTAGAAACTATTCTTTCCAACGAGTTTAATCTTGTATAGTTTTTACAATTATCTACAAGTAGATTTATTGTATCATTTACTACTTCTAAAAGTTGATTATTATTTAGTACTTCCTTGAAATATTCACTCTCTGACAATCTTTTAAACAATTCTAATGGTGTTATTTCACCCTTAGGATTTGTTTTGTTAATACGTTCTGATTCATCCCTCTCTTCTTCAGTTTTGGTATAAGTTAATTCTTTAACCAGCTTTTGAATCAATTTTTTCTTTTCTTTATAACCATTACGATATATATTTTTAGCACCAATTTGATAATATTCTAAACGTTCATAATCACTTTTATCATCTTCTTTTACTTCATTTTTCAAATGACAACGAAACAATTTATCATTATTACTTATACCTAGATAGTATTCATATTCCCCAGATATTAAATGTTTTTTCCGGAATATATACCCTCCATATTGAGTTCCATCTTTTTTCTTAGTATGAGAATCTACAAAACCATTCAAGAAATCACCTTTTCCAAAATTCAGTTTCAACATATTATCTTTTACATCATCTTGGGGTTTCTTTGAAAGATAATTATGTAAAAGATCATACCACCTAAACCAATTATATTTATCATTGTGCAACAGACTATTAAGCATATTTTCCATTTCGGTATCGGGAAGGCTTCCTTTAATTTTGTTTTTACGCACCGAAAAATAACGTACTATAGCCATACTATTTGTTGCATATTTAAACCATTCATCAACTTGGTTTACATTTTCATCTTCTTCGTCATTTAGTACTTTTTTATCTTTATAGCATTTTAGATCTATAACTTTATTTGCTTTATCTAAAAATAGCTTTGTTTTATTCTCTATCTCATTGCATAAAAGATTGATTAAGTTTACACTTACAGATAAATCTTTATTCACACTTTTATTCTCAATAAGATAATTCTTAAACACATACTCTGTACCCACACTATTCAAAACACTAAATAAATCCGACAATTCAACTGCTTCTAATAATTGTACAGTATCTTCATCTTGAGATGTACATTTTTTAGTACATCCTTTATTACCCTTCAATAAATCTTTTATAGTATGCCAATTGGTAAAATATTTAGTTGACAAAGAATCTATAGCGTTTCCACTCCAATATATTCCACTCCAATTATTTGATTCGTTTTTCTCTTTCAAGAATGCTATAAATTTAGGCAATGTTACAGCATAATTATTTTCTGATTCTTTGAATACTTTTTCTCCTGCACTCAAAGCTGTTTTCAGCAACTTTTCTACGCTAAGAATATCATCACTATTCTTTTCTTTATACTCCAATTCACTTTCTTTATCTTTTTGCAACGAAATGATGAATGATTTCCTTTTGCCACAACCTATCTGTTTGTATAAGGTTTCAAACTCATCAAGTTTTTCAAATCCTTTTTCGTTTCGTCTGTTTTGGTTGTATAGGTTTATCAACAAATTGTAGTTTCCTATTATTTTATTGTAATCTTCTATCTCTTTTTGAGTAAGGCATTTATTAAAATGGGTTATTTGGAAAATATCTTCCGTTATCGGTATAGCTTCTACCTCTTCTCCATCTTCGTTCTTTAATATGGTTTCCTTCCCTTGTTCTTTCAACAGATTATAAATTGCAATATAGTCATCTTTTCTTTTTTCGAATCGAATTGCATTGTTGCAAAACTTGGGCAAGTTTTCATGAACAATACGTGTAGCAACGGCGGTAGATTGCTCTTTTTTTTCATAATAATTACTTCTATTAGTATTATAGCCCTTAAAATATGTATGAAAGTCTTTAAATATTTCCAAGCATTCATTTAGTTTTTCTTTGGATATATCCTCTGAAGCATACTTATCAACATTTTCTTTTATGTAATCAAACACTTCATTGTCTAGTATTCCATAGCTTTCTTTCTTCTTCTTTGATTTAGATTCCTTCTTTTTTATTACGTTTCCAATCTCTTCAGAAAAGTATTTTTTACCTTCCGAAAAGGTTTCACCCACTTTGTCACGTAAAGTTTTTTCTAGATTTTCACGTGCTTTCTTCTTATCGTTATTACAAGTATTATAGTATTCCGAAAAATCTATTTTCTTTGCTATATCAGATGATAAAGACTTAGTAATAAACTCTTCGTGTATTTTGTCCAATACAGTTTTCAAAACCTTATAAGCATTGGCAATTTTTACATCTTTGCCAAACATATTATTTTCATCGTATTCGACAAAAATTTCATCACCATCTTCTGTTTTTCCTTCTATTTCCTTCAACCATTTATCAAATCTTTCTTTGGTTGCCGGCTCAGGTTTAAGTTCAAACCTCAATGTCTTTGAAAGGGAATATAATCCCGTTAATTTTTCAGAATCTACCTTATTCATATCTAATCATTATTAGAAATATATATTACATTTACATACCGAATAAATAAATATGGTATATGGTCTTATACGGAAAATAAATTATTTAGATACAGTACACAGCGTTAAAAAACAAAATACATTTCATATTTTATAAATAAGCATTTTTATACCAAAAAGGGAGAAATAACCATTGGGATATTTAGACATATAGTAGTTTATTTGCAACACCATTGCAACGCTATTGCAAGAGTTATTCAGTGGGTTTGCATCGACGAGACAACGAGTCGTGTGGTCTTGTAGTCTATAAAAGGACTCTTAGTTTGCGAAGCGATAGCTGAGCCGGCAGCCCCATTACAACGAAAATCCTAGCCAAACAAGCAAACAAGAATATTGTTTTTACTGCAATACCTCTTGCTATTTCTTATGGAAAAATGTGATATTTGGCATGCAAGACACCAGGAAAAATGTGATATTTGATATATAAAACACTTGGAAAAATGTGATAAAAGTTGTAATTTTGCACCCGAAAATGTGATAGAAACCATGGAACTACTTAAAAGAAAAATAGATACATTTCTAAGCACTTGGAAACAAAATCCGAACAGAAAACCACTCATTGTAAAGGGTGCAAGACAGATTGGAAAAACCGAATCGATACGTTTTTTTGCCAAAAACAACTATAAAAACGTTGTAGAAATAAACTTTGTTTTCCAAAAACAATACAAACAAATATTTGCCGATGGCTACGAGGTTGACAGTATAATAAAAAACATTTCGCTACTAAATCCAAGGCTTTCTTTCACCGAGGGAGAAACCTTGTTCTTTTTCGACGAACTTCAAGAATGCCCCGATTGTGCCACATGCCTTAAAGCATTCAAGATAGATGGCCGATACGACGTCATCTGTTCGGGATCGCTGATGGGGATACATTACAAGGAAATTGAATCGAACAGCGTAGGTTACAAAGAAGATTACGAAATGTACTCGCTCGATTTCGAAGAATTTTTGTGGGCAAAGGGCTATTCTGAAACTATGATAGATAGCATATACTCGCACCTTGAAACATTGCGACCATTTTCCGATTTGGAATTTGATGTACTCATGAATGCTTTTAAAGACTATATGATACTTGGCGGAATGCCGGAAATTGTGTATAATTATATAGCTAAAAAAAACTTCAGTGGTTCGCTTGTTACCCAAAAACAACTGCATTTGGACTATGAAGAAGATATTACAAAATATGCCAAAGATGGCATGGAGCGTACAAAAATATTGAACATATACAGGCATATATCCATATTTTTGGCAAAAGACAACAAGAAGTTTCAGATTACAAAAATTGCACCTAAAGCAAGAAATCGCGAATATATAGGCAGTGTAGAATGGTTGGAAAATGCAGGTATTATAAGTCCTTGTTATTGTATGGAAAGTGTAGAACTACCACTTAAAGGCAATTACAATCCATCGCAATACAAAATATACTTCAAAGATACAGGTATGCTTATAGCTTCGCTAGACGAAGAAGCACAGGACGACCTACGGATAAACAAAAATTTTGCCACCTACAAAGGTGCCATATATGAAAATATTGTAGCAGATATGCTTGTAAAGCAAGGGTATAATCTATTCTATTACAAAAACGAAAAAAGCACCATAGTGATGGATTTCTTTGTAAGAAATTCTTCGGGACTTATTCCTATAGAGGTAAAAACATCGGACAATGCAACAGCTTCTCTAAACAAACTTATAGATGCCGACAAATATCCGGATGTGAGCTTCGGAATAAAATTATGCAACAAAAACATAGGTTTCAACGGCAAATTCTATACACTTCCCTACTTCCTCACATTCCTACTAAAACGTTGGCTTAAAGAAATGAAAGATTAAGGGCAATTTGCCTCACAATTTCATTGCCATTTGCAACCCTGCGGTTTAGGCATAAAAAGTGCCATACTTAGGGGGCAAAACCATGGGAGTTACGGGTCGTAACTATGGCACTTAGGGGTCGCAACTCGCAGGGTTAGGGGTGGGAAGTATGGTAGTTTGTTCGGTAAAATCATTAACCTTTGAAACACAATAATATAACATCAAAGGTAGGAAAAGATATTATTTTTTACCCCTAATCCCTAAAACAAGGAGTGCTACCCAACAATAAAATGTATACATAAAGTAGGCGTTTTGCTTTTTAAATTGAAATATTATGCGTAACTTTGCAGATTATTATTATCAAACGAATTAAAATATAGAAACATTATAAACTATGATTCATTACATTAATTCAGAACGTTTTACAATAGAACGTGTAAAAGAAATTATTGCTCAAAATATGCAATTGGCACTTTCGGAAGATGCCGTAAAACGCATAGAAAAATGTCGTGCCTACCTTGACAACAAAATGGAAACACAAAAAGAACCTATCTACGGAGTTACAACCGGCTTTGGTTCGTTGTGCAACATTTCGGTAAGCAAAGAAGAGCTTTCGCAATTGCAAAAGAACCTTGTTATGTCGCACGCTTGCGGTGTAGGCGACGAAGTGCCTCAAGATGTGGTAAAACTGATGTTGCTTATGAAGATCCAATCTCTTTCGTACGGACATTCGGGAGTACAGTTGCAAACCGTTCAACGTCTGATAGACTTTTTCAACAATGATGTTTACCCCGTTGTATACCAACAAGGTTCTCTTGGTGCCTCCGGCGATTTGGCTCCATTGGCCCACATGTGCCTTCCTATCTTGGGATTGGGCGAAGTTTACTACGAAGGCAAACGCTATCAAACCGAAGAGATAAACAAGAAATTTGGTTGGCAACCTATCGAACTTCAAAGCAAAGAAGGTTTGGCATTGCTAAACGGAACTCAGTTTATGAGTGCTTTTGGCACATGGTGCTTGATGAAAGCCAACCGCTTGGTGAAATTGGCCGATATGATTATGGCAGTATCGCTTGATGCTTTTGACGGACGTATAGAACCATTCTGCGACGAGGTTCACATAGTTCGTCCACACAAAGGACAGTTGGAAACAGCTCGCAACATACGCAAATACACCGAAGGCAGCGAGATAATAAAACGCCACAAAGAACATGTTCAAGACCCATATTCGTTCCGTTGCGTTCCTCAGGTACACGGTGCCAGCAAGGACAGTGTAAACTACATAGCATCGGTAATTGAAACAGAAATAAACAGCGCTACCGACAACCCAACAGTATTCCCCGACCAAGATATGGTGGTAAGTGCCGGAAACTTCCACGGACAGCCATTGGCACTTGTGTTGGACTTCCTGTCGATAGCCGTTGCCGAATTGGGCAATATATCCGAACGCCGCACCTATCAGCTTATAGCCGGCAAACGTGGATTGCCCCACTTCCTAGTGGCCAATCCGGGATTGAACAGCGGATTTATGATACCACAATACACTGCCGCATCAATAGTAAGCCAAACCAAACAGCTTTGTTCGCCGGCGTCGGTAGACTCTATCGAAAGCTCTCAAGGACAAGAAGACCACGTAAGTATGGGCGCCAACGCTGCTACCAAGTGCTACAAGGTGATGCAAAATGTGGAACGTGTGTTGGCAATAGAACTTTTCAATGCCGCTCAAGCATTGGAATTCCGCCGTCCGTTGAAGTCGTCGGCCTTTATCGAAAACTTTGTAGGCGAATATCGCAAGGTTGTAAACTTTGTAAGCGACGACGAGATTATGTACACCCACATCCACAATTCGGTGAAGTTTATACAAGACTACTCTTTGTAACAAACGCCATAAACAGCCCAACGGCTGACAAAAAAAGGGAGAGAACCCAAAGTTCTCTCCCCTTTTTTTATAACCACAAGGCCCCTATTTCCTAGGTTTGACCCCCGTTATGGTTAATTCTATCTTTACTGTATTTGCTTTATTCTTATTTATATTCTCGTTTGAAGTCTTTTTCACATCCGTTTTGGACATACCCGAAACAGTCATTCTGCTTTCGTCTATACCGTTTTTCACAAAGAAATCCTTTACCGATGTGGCACGTTCGAGCGAGGTTTGCATATCGGCATCCACATCAAAACCGTAGGTGTTTACGTAGCCTTTTATGCTGAAACTAACTTCGGGATGGTTCAAAAACTTCTGGGCATATATCATCAACAGCGAATCACTTTCCTGCATAAGCACAGTGCCCCCTTCTTCAAAGTACACTTCCGAGAGCTGGAACTTAACGCCTCGCTCTATCTTATTCATATTTACACGTAGAAGGGTGTCTTCTCTAAACAAATTGGAATTGAAATCGCGATAAACGGAGAAATAACCATCTTTCTTTACATAAAGAGCATAGTTGAAGTTTGGCACTAGCGAGAAATAGCCTCCCTTATAGGCATCTTCCTTAAGGATAACACGATTATCTGTATTCTTTTCGATAAGCAACACTTCGGCTTCTACGCTTTTTTTCTGCTTGGTGTCGTATATCACTACCTTTGGATTGATAGATTCAACATGTATACGAGCTTTTATGGTATGGCCTTTTGCGGCATAGTTTGGCTGGTCCAACACTATGTAGTACACCTCTCCTACCTTTACATTGAAAGGTGCACAATAAGCCCCTGTATCTTTCTTGCTAATAAACTTCTTTGTTCCTTTGGCCGAAATACCCACACATCCTTTCGAAAGCGAATCGGGGAGCGAAAGGTTGGCCACTATAGGTTTCACCCTATTTGCTATAAGGCTATTGGTAAAATACTTATCGGTATACTTGTATACCAAAAAGTCGTAATCGTCCTTAGGATCAACCGGGGTAATATCCAAGTACAACTTACCCGAATATGGTGCCACAAAGCGGTACCATACTGTATTATGCTCCACTTCAAAGATATGGGGGTTCTTAGCGTCGCGTTGTATTTCCATTATACGACCACCACCTTGAGGCGATTTGGCCGGACCAAAAGGAACATCAGCTTTCAGTTCTACCGCAAACAAGCAGTCGTTGCTGTTATATGGCAATTCAATTTCGGGAACAGGTTCTTTTTTCTTTTTCTTTCCCTTTTTGCTTTTAGAACTTTTGGACGAACTCGAAGACGTTTTTTTAGAACTTTGAGATGTGGTTGTCTTTTTCGTTTGACCAAAAGTTACATTTGCAACAGGCATAATCAATGCCAACATTACGATGAAAATAATTATCTTTTGTTTCATATTAATTATATCTTATTAGTGCAATGTAATAAAATGTTTTCGATGCAAAAATAAAACATTTATTTGTATTATAAAAACTTTTTGCCACTTTTTTTATTTTTTATTTGCTTCCTTGCTATAAATCAACATATTTAATAAAAACTTTGATAGGCAATATTCATCAAAAATATGTGATTATAAACACAAAATAGAATCAAATTTATATTTTTTCCTTATTTTCTTGCACATTTTCGTTTATGATTTTGAATTATAACAAACGAACTAATGAAAGATATTTTTGTTTATCCCTACAAAAAATAATCTCTACTATGAAATCAACAACAAATGACAACAATGCCAAATACTACATCAAAATAACAAAAGATGGGCCATATTTGGTTTACGGTATTTCGGAAATCAATCAAGAAATAATTGTAGAAGACGACGATGGCGAATCGTGGATTTACAAGAAAGGTGATAAGTTTGTATGCCAATCGGACCCCACAGCACTATGCCGCTGCGGACATTCCAACAAGAAACCCTTTTGCGATGGCTCGCATTTGAACGCAAAATGGAATCCCGAAGAAACAGCCGACAAAGACGACGTTTTGAACAATGCCACAATGGCCAAAACAGACACTTTTACACTTTACGACAATAATAAACTGTGTTCGTATGCCCGTTTTTGCGATGCCTATGGCGGAATATGGAGTTTGGTAAAACACAATTCGCACAACGAAAATAACGGAATAATAGAACACGAGATAGCACATTGCCCCAGCGGAAGGCTTATGCTTTACAACAACAAAGAAGGATATTTCTACGAACCCAAATTCGACCCCTCAATATCATTAATCGAAGATTCGATAATAAAAATCAGCGGCCCTATTTGGGTTAAAGGCGGTATACGTATAGAAAGCAGTGATGGCACAAACTACGAAATTCGTAACCGGGTGACCCTTTGCCGATGTGGAAAATCAAAAAACAAACCTTTCTGCGATTCGTCGCACGTGTTTTCCTCCTTCAACGACCATTTAATGGAAAAAGAAGAGACTAAAACAGAAACACTTGTAGAAGAAGACGTGTATTAATAACCAATATTAAAATAAGTAGCTATGAAAAAGTTTACAATAATTATTGCTGCTATAGCCCTATTGGGTGCCTGTTCGAACTACGAACTGCTAAACAGCAGCGTGTATAATCCGCAAAAGCTGGCTCAGATAAAAACATATCGCATAGCCAAACCAAAGTCGGACCAATTGCCCCCAAACATGAATATGACCGACTACCAAAATATTGCCACTGCCATACGCCAACAGCTAAACTCGAGGGGTCTTAAGGAAGATTCTACTTCCATAAACTTGGTAAACTTTGGTATAACCATAAAAACATCCATCGTCACACAGTCCAACTATCCTGCTCCTCCACCCTACTGGTATGGCTTTGGCGGATGGAACTCCTACTGGATGTATCCTCGGTACGACTACTTGCCTATGTACTATGGCAATATACAACTGGTATCGGAAGTTCAAAAAAATGGTGTACTCACCATCGACATTGTCGATGTAAAGGATCATACTTATCTATGGTCGGCATCGGTAGAAAATTTGGTAAATAGCATGGATCAGCAAATACTTCCTTATTCCGAAGTAGCACCTTTGGTAGCCACAGCGTTCAGCGAGTTTCCTATTTTGCCTCCAAATACCAACAGCAAATCGCACCACAAACCATAACCAAACATAACATATACAACAAACATTTTTGACTTTGATGTGTTATTTATGTATGCTTACTTTTCAAAAATGTATTTGCAAGTCGCTTCTTGATCGAAGCGACTCTTTTTTTATATTCTCTTTCGTCCGGTGGAATATATAGGCAACTTCTAAAAATTGCTTTGCAAGTGATTTGTGGAATTTTGCTAGAAAGATTTCTACTTTCTTTTGATTGAGTATAGCGGGCTATGCGATTGAAAAAAAATAGAAAGATTTCGGCAAAAAAACGCAACGTTGCGATTAAGCGAGTAAAGAGCAATGCCTCAGCATTAGCTATTTCGAGCGATAGCAACATCGACGAAGTCAACCACGCAAAAGTTTCAAAGAACAGTCTTTTGTTTATCCGAAACGTGGAACTTTTAGAAGTCGCCTATAATTATTCGTCCCTCAAACCATGTTCCACCACAGCCAAACATCAACATAAAAGCATACGCATAGTTTGGATAATCCAAATAAGAAAAACCGGAAAATTTAGGGCTATACAAATATTCTCCCCCACAAAAATACTTACTTCTAAACACAACAAAACATCTATAATCCAACAATATATCAGTAGAATATAATTACAACTATGCTTAACCACAATATAAAAAAATAGGCCGCTAAATTAATAGCGACCTACTCACAAATAAACAAATTCATCTATAGAAATGATTGTACTGCATGCGGGATTCGAACCCGCGATCCTCAGACTGAGAATCTGATGTCCTGGACCACTAGACGAATGCAGCCTAATTCGACTAATTTCTGTTTTCAGCGAAGTATTTCAGTTGCTCTACCAGCGAATCCAACGTCGGTTTTATCTTTCCTTTTACCATCATAAGCATCATTGGGTTTCCTTCTATCTTTATCGAAACAACAACATCTGTGCAACCATTCTTTTCATCCATCGATACAACAAGTTGAAAAGGAAAGGAGCTTGCTGTTTGCATATCAGGAGCCACTACTACTTTTGAATAAGGAGTCTTCTCGGCCATACGCAACTGTATCTGCATAAACCCTCCTACTTTGAACGAACATGTATCGTCAGTTGACTGCCAACCTTCAATCTGCGAAGGCACCAATCGGCTGAAATTGTTGAAACTACTAACAAAATCATATACAGACTTGGCAGGAGCATTTATCGATATCTTCTTACTTTCAATATTCATAGAACTCTCTTCTCTCAAGTTATAACCGATCGTTTATAACACACCGACCAATTACAACCTTTGATATGTATTTATTGATTCATTCTTTCTTCAGACCACTTTTCAGGGTTTTCTCTCCATTTTGCCAACGAATCCATTGCCGAATCTTTTATGTATTCTTCTTCTTTGGCTACTTCGATAAGTCTGTCGTAATTTGTCAAAGTTCTTAATACCACATCGGCATCTTCGAAATTCTTCTTGGCAACAGCTAAGTTGTAAGTAAAAATAGCAACCATACCTTTTACATTACATCCCTTCTCACGAAGAGCATTCACAGCTATAAGGCTACTCTTGCCTGTACTTACAAGATCTTCTATCACTACAACCGACTGTCCGGATTTTATCTCACCTTCTATCTGATTGGTTAAGCCATGTTTCTTTTCTTCTGAACGAACATACACAAAAGGCTTACCCAACTCTTGTGCAACCAACGCACCCTGAGCGATACCTCCGGTAGCTACTCCAGCAATAACGTCTACATCACCAAATTGTTCAACTATAATATCAACGAAACGTTGACGTATAAATGTTCTTATCTCAGGATGAGAAAGAGTGATACGGTTATCACAATAGATAGGCGATTTTCTACCAGACGCCCATGTAAACGGACTCTCGTCATTCAGTTTTACTGCTTTAATTTGCAGCAAAAACTTCGCTGTCATATTTGCTGTTTCATCTATCGTTTTCATACTGCAAAATTACACATTTTTTTTCACATGCCAAATAAAAAAAACATTTTTTTTGCCTACAATAATTATCTACTTCATACGTTTATTTTCCTAATTATCTACAAATAGTTTATTATGAATAGTTTTATTATATTTTTTAGATTCAATTTTATTGTTTTCACTACCGAAAAAAATAATATTCCATCATTTGCTGATGGAAAAAAATATCGTTTTTTTGAAGAAAAAACCGATATTAGTCACATTTTTGAATGGTTTTTAAATGATAAAAATACCGAAAATGCAGTGGTAATATGCAGCAATTTACATAATATAATAAAGGAATGTCTATCGAAATTCAAACTGATAAAAGCAGCAGGTGGAATAGTACAAAACACTGAAAATAAATATCTACTTATATTACGCAACGAGCGTTGGGATCTTCCCAAAGGCAAGGCCGAACAAGGTGAAACCCTAAGCCAAACAGCTTTGAGAGAAGTGGAAGAAGAAACAGGGGTAGGAAACCTAACTGATGATGGCCTTATATGCAAAACATACCATATATATTATATGTTTGAAGAATGGATTTTGAAACAAACTTCTTGGTATAACATGCATACGATAGGTAATACAACAACCAAAACTACACCTCAAACCGAAGAAGGAATAGAGCTTGCCGAATGGGTTGAAAAAGATGAAGTAATGAGTAGATTAGACAACTCCTATGCCATGCTTTCTTACTTATCAAAAGTGTGGAATAATCAAAATAAATAATTTTAGAATTGATTTTCAAACAGTATTAATATGATTAGGCAAATATTGATTATACAAACAGCATCCATTGGTGATGTTATTTTGGGTACTGCTATAATAGAAAAACTACACTCATACTATCCTGAAGCCAAAATCGATTACCTTATAAAAAAAGGTATAGAACCACTATTCTCAAATCATCCTTTTATAAATAATATTCTGATTTGGAATAAAAAAGAAAATAAAAATCGTAATCTTATAAAACTAGCTTGTAAGATACGCAAAACAAAATATGATTTGGTAATAACTCTTCAACGATTCCTGTCATCCGGAATGCTAACCGTTCTATCCGGTGCTAAAACCACTGCCGGATTTGACAAAAATCCTCTATCATTCTTTTTCACTATCAAAAGCAAACATTATATAGGCAGAAAAGGTGAAAAATATCTTCATGAAGTAGAACGCAATCAAACTCTTATATCATCAATCACGGATAGCAATGCTTACAAACCTCGACTATATCCTTCAGAAAGTGACTACAACAAAACAAAAATATACACCTCTGACACCTATATATGTGTAGCACCGGCATCACTTTGGTATACCAAACAATATCCAAAAGAAAAATGGTGTATTTTTTTAAGCAAAATACCTACCAATATAAGTATCTACCTATTAGGTGGGCCATCAGATAAAGACCTTTGCAACGAAATTGCAAATTCCCTTCCAAACTACAAAACTATAAATTTTGCAGGTCAACTATCGTTATTAGAAAGTGCCGCATTAATGAAATATGCCACAATGAACTATGTGTGTGATTCGTCGCCGATGCACTTATGTTCAAGCGTTGATGCCCCGGTTACAGCCATATTCTGCTCCACAATACCTGAATTCGGATTTGGTCCACTATCAAGCAACTGTGCTATAATTCAAACAAACAAAGATTTAGACTGTCGCCCTTGTGGTATACACGGACACAAAGAATGCCCAAACAAGTCATTTGAATGTGCCAATTCGATAGACATAAAAGAATTGGTTGAAAGATGCAAATCTATATAAGATAGACCCTATTAATATAAAAAATCCTCGTGATGTAAACGATTTACATCACGAGGATTTTTTGTTCCAATCTCAAATAAATGGACTATTACATTGCTAGGAAAATACATCTGAACGTAACCTTATAATGAAATCTCCCCTACAACTAAAATAATCTACGTGATTTACAAAGCCATTATTTCCTTATAAAGCCGTGCTATAGGCAACCCCATTACATTATAAAAATCGCCCTCTATTCGTTCTACTCCTATCATACCTACCCATTCCTGAATACCATAGGAACCTGCCTTGTCCGAATAGTTATAATTATCAAGATAATAATTTATTTCACTAGTAGAAAGTGTTTTGAAATAAACATCCGTTGCTTCGGTAAATAGCTTTACATTTTTTGATGTTCGCAAACATACACCTGTATATACCTGATGTTTTTTACCGGAAAGTAACGATAGTATATCAAAAGCTTCTTGCCTTGAATGAGGTTTTCCCAAAACAACATCATTCAATACCACCAAGGTATCGGCAGTTAGCAATATTTCATTCGAAGCTATTTCTTCAGTATATGATAGTGACTTACGTTCTGCCAACAATCCGGGTATTTCCGAAGGAGAAACACCATCATTGATATTCTCATCTGCATCAACTTCCACAACCTCAACTCCAAATCCCAACATAGATACCAACTGTTTTCTACGTGGAGACTTTGATGCCAACAGCAGTTTATAATCAACCAATTTATTCATCAACCCGTATTTTCCTGATTATTATCTAAATCTTTTCGAGTTGTTTACTTTTGGCTTATTATTCTTTTTCTGATTTCTATTTTGATTTGGTGTTCCGGGTCTTTGATCAGGTCTATTCGATTCATAAGCTTGCTTCGACACCATTTTACCATCTTTGAAAGTCATAGTCAAAGTACGATTTCCATACTTATCCCAATAAGTCCAAGTACCTGCACGTTCACCATTTTTGAAAGTCCCCTCTGTTACTTTTCTTTCATTACCCATGTATTCTACAAATTTACCATGGGGAACATCATCAGAAAATTCTTGTTCATACGAAAGTACACCCATCTGATTGTAGTATTTCCATAAACCATCCTTCTTGCCATTGGCAAAGAATCCTGATTCTGTTACTTTTCCATTTTGGTTATAACGCTTCCACGCTCCATCATATATACCATCTATATAAAAACTCTCAGACTCTAAGTTTCCATTTTCATGATAATGAACTTCCTTACCATGACGTACATCTTTTTTGTAATTGATTATATATTTTGGAGTTCCATTTATGTAAAATCCTTTCCATTCTCCATTCTTCAATCCTTCGTTGAACGAACCGGCATAATTTAGATTTCCATTTTCATACCATGATTTCCACGCACCAAATTCTTTTCCTGACACATATTCCCCTTCATGCAATTTCTTTCCACTTTCGTACCAAGTAGTCCAAAGTCCTTCTCTCATTCCACTACTATAAACTCCCGAACGCCATTTTTCGCCGGTTTCGTAAAAATATGTCCAAGTACCTTCCTCAACACCTTTTGAAAATGTTCCCTCTATACCTATTTTTCCATTTGTACGCCAATAGAATATCCATTTACCTTCTTGCAAATCATTAACCAATTTACCTTCCATGTCTTTGCTGCCATCTTCGGTCCACCATTTACCATAGCAGTTCAGCAAATTGTTTACATATTCGCCTTCAAACTTCATCTGTCCATTTTCATACCACTCACGTGTAACTCCCTCTTTGCTTCCTTTTACAAAATTTATTTCATCTTTTTGTTGACCATTTTCATACCACGATTTATAAACGCCATTCTTCTTGCCGTTTTCTATAGCTATCTCACTCTTCAATTCTCCAGTCTTGTACCAACTACGATGGTAACCATTTTCATAATCTTCTTTGGCACAAAGGGTCTCATCTTCATAATAAACAACCCATTGACCTACCTTCTCACCTTTGGAATATTCACCTTTTTGAAATACTTTTCCATTTGGATGCCACCATGTCCATTTACCTACACGGACACTATCACGAGTCATCTCTCCTTCGATGGATTTATACATCTTTCCTTGATCGTAGTAGCTTTCAAACTTTATTTGTGCATATGTTTGCGATGCCATCAAACAAATCACAACCAACAATAAAATGCTTTTTCTCATGGTGTTTAATTATTAAGGATAATTTTTATTCTGTATAAATAATTTTCAATTTCATTGGTTTATCTGTAGCAGTACCGCTTATGATACATCTATTTGCCGATGAACGTCGAGAGTTTACATACAATACCAAAGGCAAATCGGGCACTTTTCCTGTCAGCATTTGTTGTATCTGACGGGTTATTCTCATTTTATAACAACGATTTGTAGAATTGAATTTACCGTCAAAACCTTCAGAAAGAACTCCATCAACCATATCTGGCACTGTAACTAAGCCTCCGGATTCTGTATATCTATAACATATAATTGATGATGGACATTTGTCGTTGATTGGCTCATCTGGAACCGACACAAACAATTCGGCTTGATGTATAGTGGCATGAGGATGTTTCTTTCCCCACTCTATCAAATATGGAAAACGAAATTTGATTGCTGTACCTCCCAAAGCTTCTAAATATAAGGATTCGTTACCTCGTATTGAATCGGTTCTGTTTGTTTGAAATATTGATAGCGGTGTTCCACTGTAATCATGTTCATAACGATTGAAATGTGCTGCCGTTTTATCAAATAAGAATACGTATTGCGACGTATCGTAAGTTTCGTTATCGGTGTAATATACTGTCATAGCAGTAGCTGTAGCCCAATAATTTACATACAACATATAGTCGTTCAGCCCTTCGTAATTCATTTTTATACACAATCCCTTCAATGTCTCAAAAAAGTTTGCATTATCAGTAAATTCTTTATTGGCAAACTTGCTATGAATTGTTGCATCAAGTTTTAGAGTTACTACAGAGTCTATGTTTCTAAACTCTATATAGTCATCAAAATATTTATCTCCCAAATTCATGCAATCAGTAGCATAATAACTAGTATCCAAATACATATCATCCAATATTTCATTTACCTCAAAATGAAGATTGTGCATAGCATTGGAATCTGAAGAGTTTGGAAAATTACCTATCGACATTAAAGTAACTACTACAGAATCTATTGTTGTATTAAGAAATGAGACACCTGTTGATGGGGTAGAAAGAGCAGCTTGTGTATACATAGATGCTTTAACTTTTCCAAAAACATCATCATGATAATAACCTATAACTCCTACAGAATAATTAGATGTGAGCAAAGAATCATCTAAGATGGTTACAGCAGTTGCTGTTATTGTATCACATACCTTTCCGTCAAATATTGATCCCGGATCTTGTAAACCCATACCCAATTCGGACTCTTCTTCAGTACAAGCTATAAAACATATACTAAATGTACAAACTAACAAACTCAATATTCCAAAACGTCTCATATATATTATCTTGTTTTATTAAATACTTACGTTATCCTTCTTTGAGATAAACGCATCTAACAATCATTCCTACAACTGTATCTTAATTCTACACAGCAAAGGGATAACGCATAGTGTAATAAAAAAGTATTTAGTTATTTATATTATTTCCAATCAGTGTGTCGTAAAGTTTGTTAATAGCAGGATATTGTTCTTCCTTGGGTGCATAATCCAACACATGCTTCTTATTTTCTTTTGCAAAAGCTACCAACTCCGGATTTACATTTGGCGAGGCTATAACTATACCATGTGCATAGGTTATTGCTGTTTTCATCAAGGACATATAATTATATCCATCATACATTCTAAGGTCTTTTGCAGTAGCGCCATCTGCTTTCAACTTCTTTTCCATAAGTGGATTTAATGGCTCTGCAAAGTCATCACCGAAGAGTGAAAGTACTGTTTTGGTATTTGAATAGAAATTATTTTCTTTATTCATTCTTCTCAAATAAAATGGCACCATTGCCGAAAACCAACCATTGAAATGTATAAGATGAGGTTGCCACGACAATTTACGCACTGCTTCCAGTGTTCCCCTACCATAAAACAATATTCTTTCATCGTTATCAGGATAGAAATTTCCGTCTAAGTCTCGTATATCTTCTTTTTTTGTAAAATACTCTTCGTTATCTATAAAATAAACTTGCATTCGTGCCGAAGAAATAGAACCAACCTTTATAATCAACTGATGGTCACAGTTGCTTATTATAAGATTCATACCTGAAAGACGAATTACTTCATGTAGTTGATTTTTTCTTTCATTTACATAGCTGAAGCGAGGCATAAATGTTCGTATTTCACGACCATGATCTTGTATGTAAGCGGGTAAATAACGTCCAAAATAGGATACTTCTGTTTCTGGAGAATAGGGTATAATCTCTTGATTTATATATAAAATCCGTCCTTTTGCCATTATATTATTATTTGTTTTTTTGAAAGTGCAAAGTTACAAAAAAAAATAGAATTATCAAAATTCTTTTATCCACCCATAGGATGAATTAAATCAGATTCTCTTACAATTTACACCCTACTGTCAACCGTTTGATGATAGGGTTATATGAAAGTAACGATATGGCGTCAATCGTTTGAGAAAATATAAGTTCAAAATTGCCTCGTGATGTATATAAAACTACATCACGAGGCAATCGTAACTACTACGTGATGCAATTTTTAGTCTCTGGCTTGCCATATTTTTTTATTCGTATTTCAAAGAATTGTAACAATTCTACATTTGCAAAACTTTTCAGCAAGGGCAAGGGTTTCAACAATCATTTTTTTACCAACTACCACCTGCTCCGCCTCCGCCAAAGCTACCTCCGCCAAAGCCTCCAAATCCTCCTCCGGAGAAACTGCCGAAGCTACCGCTATGGTTTCTACCTGCCATGCTTCCTAGCCATATTGCAGTAAAGGGATCTATACCTCCACCTCCAATATTATTATCTTTCGAGTTGTTTCCGCCAAAGGCCAATACCACAAATACTGCAACCACAAGCAATGTTATTACCAAAGCCATAACCCCACCTGTATCGTTACGAGCCTCTTGGTAACTATATTCACCTGCTGCCACAGGTATAATTATATTAAGTGCTGCCACCACTCCACCATAATAATCGTTTTTCTTGAAATGTGGTATCATTTCCAAGTCAACTATCTCTTTACACACAGCATCTGGCAAAGCACCTTCCAATCCATACCCCGTAGCTATAAAAGCACGCCCTGGAGTCTGATTCTTAGGCTTTATAACTATCACTAAACCATTATCATGCTCGGCTCTGCCCACACCCCATTTTTCGCCTATCTCAAAAGCATAATTACTTATATCGTATCCATCCAACGATGAAGTGGTGATAATAAGTATCTGATTGGATGTAGAGTCATCGAAAGCTACTAAACTATATTCTAAATAGTTACGCTGCTCTTCTGTAAACAAGTTCGCATAGTCATTGACTAGTTGATTGGTTTTCTGCGGAATACTTGCCCATGCAAACATACCGGCAAGCATAATCACCATTGATAGCAATATTTTTTTCATATACAACTTATATTCTTTAATCATTTGATTCCAAAACTTATATCATCAGGCAACTCATTTACATCATCTTTCTTATAAGGAAAATGCTGTTTCAAATAATCGCCTACACGCGAAACGCCATGAACAATACCGAATACAAACTCATTTCTTTTGAAAAAAGACAACATTTCTTCCTTGACCTCTTCCCAAAAATCTTTTGGCACAACAGCATTTATTCCTGAATCGCCCAAGATAGCAAATTTTTTTGATTCCATTGCAATGTATATCAGCACACCATTTCGTTCTGCTGTTTTGTGCATATTCAGTTTTTTAAACCACCATGCTGCACGGTCAAGCACATCCTCATTGCATGTCTTATCTATGTGTACACGTATCTCGCCCGAAGTTTTCAACTCCGCAACTTGTATCGCATCTATAATTTTTGTCTTATCCCCTTCTGAAAAATAATTCTTCATAAATATTTCGCTCAATTTGTATCAAAAAAGAATAAGACTGTACACCTCTCATAACTAAGTATACAGTCTTATCTACCTTGTATATTATCTAAAACTCAAAGTTTACTTCAGGTGCCTCATCGGCTCCTTCAGAAGCTTTGAAATATCCTTTCTTTTCAAAACCGCCAATACCGGCTATTATGCTGTTTGGGAATTTACGTATCATGGTGTTATATGCTTTCACCACCTCGTTAAACTTGTTACGTTCCACAGTTATTCTGTTTTCGGTACCTTCCAACTGAGCTTGCAAATCACGGAAATTCTGTGTTGCTTTAAGTTCGGGATAACGTTCAACTGTTACCATTAAACGACTCAAAGCCGAACTCAAACCATCTTGAGCTTTTTGGAAAGCTGCAATATTTGCCTCAGAAAGATTGTCGGCATCTACCTGTACCGATGTTGCTTTAGAACGTGCATCGATAACGGCTTCCAATGTACCGCGTTCAAAATCGGCTACACCCTTTACTGTGTTTACCAAATTAGGTATAAGATCCATTCGACGTTGGTATACATTTTCCACTTGTGCCCATGCGCCACTTACTTCCTCTTCGGCAGTAACCATTTTATTGTTTGTACGAATGCCCCACAACAGGGTTATAACTACAATTGCACCAATTACTATGAGTACAATCAATCCACTTGATAGTTTTTTCATCTCTCTTTGTATTTTATGATTTAAATAATAATGTATTTTTACTTATAACAAAATATATTGCGGTTTAGTATGTGTATACTTATTTTTCTTGTTCCAAATGATGTAATAATACGTTACACTCATAGTTTTGTGTAATGTATTGTGCTAATTTTTCTGCACAATATACCGAACGATGCTGACCTCCCGTACAACCAAAGTTTACTTGCAGATTAGTAAACCGACGTTGCAAATATCTCTCAACAGACGAAGATACTACTTCATAAACCAATCCAAGAAAAGCATCTACTTCATTATCATCTTTAAAGAAATCTATCACCTCTTGATCCTTACCCGTAACATGCTTATACTGCGGATAACGACCCGGATTAGGTAAAGCTCTACAATCAAACACAAAGCCACCTCCATTGCCTGTCAAATCCATAGGATACCCCCGTTTGAAAGAAAAGCTATTTATAGTTACAGTCAAGGTATTTCGATTATCAAATTCATCAATTTTATGTTTCACGAAATCCGATTCCACTATTCGCTTCCACACTGCATTCAGATGCGGCAACTGTATTGGCAAGGTTTTGTTTTCCAATATCCATTTCATATTCTTCAATGCAGGTTCTATACTTCTTACAAAATGTTCCTTACCTTCATACAACCCTCTGTAACCATAGGCTCCCATGGCTTGCATTATACGCAGAAGAACAAAAACATAAAATTCTTGTTCAAAAACTGCTTTATCCAGTTGTTGATGCTGTTCCAAGATATCCATATAGTAATCTAACAACTGTTGCCTCACCCCATTTGGCATCTCGGCTTTAGCATCATATAACAACGATGCCAAATCATAATGTTTCGTTCCTTTACGCCCTCCTTGATAGTCTATAAAGTACAGCTGATTGTCCTTTACCATTATATTCCTCGATTGAAAATCTCGATACATAAAACTATCTCTATCCAACGAATCAATATAGGCAATAAAGTTTTCAATATCATTTTCCAAAAGTTGTTCATCAAAAGGAATGTAGGCCAATTTCAAAAAATGATATTTAAAATAATTCAAATCCCATCTTATTGATGTTGAGTCGAAACATGATCTCGGATAAGCCATATCAAAATTGGCATTTACCCCAAACATCTGTACATGTAACAAATTTTCGATCGCTCTTTTATACAACTCCAACACTTCGCCATCGTATGGTTCTGAGGTATACTTCTTTTTATGTTGTAATAAATCATAGAGTGTTGTATCCCCTAAATCTTCCAATAAATACAAAACTCTGCTATCATTAATAGCATATACCACAGGCACATTCACTCCCTTTTGTTTGAAATATTCAGAATAATAAAAAAAGGCCTCATTCTCCCTCACATCATCATTCACAGCAGCCAAACAATGCTTGGTTTCACCTTTCAAACGAAAATATTTCCTATTGGAACCATGAGCAGAAAGTGGCTGAACATCCATACAAGGTTCTCCTGCCCATTTTTCAAACAATATCTGCATTATTTTTTGTTTCTGAATGTTTTCAAAAGAATCCATATAGCGGCGAACATCCCCAACGGTGCCATTACAAGTGTGAATATAGGTATGGAACACTCTACACACTTGTCCAAAACAACTCCGCACCACACAGCCAACAATACTGCAACCGCCATTTCTATACCCAACGACAGATAGATTGCAGCATTGTCAACCGATGATTTTTTCTTTTTCAAACGTTTATCATTACTCATTATAGGCACTCATGATGTTGCCCAAAATCCTTTCATATCTGATATAAAAGGACTATAATATTTTTTGTTATCAGTTTGATTTTTCTTTGCTATTCTTATTGGTTTCATCCAACATTTTGCATGAACCATCAAAACTTGCTCCCGGCTCGATAGATAATTTGTTTACCAACAAATCGCCTTTTACCTTTGACGAAATACACAAGGTCAATAAATCAGTTACTTTCATATTTCCCTCTACTGCACCTATCACATTGGCGTTTTGACAAACAATATTACCAACTATCTTACCACACTCTCCTATCACCAACTTTCCATTGATAGTAAGATTTCCTTCCAACACTCCGTCCATGCGAAAATCACCGGGCGTAATAATATCTCCTCTTATAACAGTACCTGTTGTTATTGTATTTATCGGATTATTTTCCACTTCTATTGGTTTTGCCATAAATGTATTATTTGATAATATTTTTATACTTATATTCTCTATTTTGAGCGTACAAATTTACACTTTTTTTCTCATTCAACAAAATAAAATATATAAACAACTAATAACAAATACTATAGTATCCTAATCAAAGTCCATTATTCGTTTTTAAAATAGTATTTTTCAAAGAATTTTCGGTATGCTTCTATATTCTTTTTGTTGTAAAATGTTTGATAGTTTTGCACTGATATTACAAATGATGAATAATGCTTTTTGTCGAACTTTTTAAGAGCATCGGCTTTGGTATTTATGTAGTTCCAATAATCCATTGCTTCAGTAGCATTCTCAAAACGATGTACTGTTATCAGCTGCTGCTTATCGGTAAACATCATAACATTAGCTTTCAAAGCCTTTGCCGAATAATATGCCATATTAAAGTCGGCCACTGCATACTGCATTTCTGTAGCTCTTATTTTATCATCATCCAGCACAAATATCACATAATGCTGCAAATTTTCACGATATCGGTACAACTGACTTTCAGGTGGCAATTCATCATTTTGCTTCTTCACATTATCCACACTATTAGCCAAATCCACCTTTTTGTTGGTAGCCTTTTCATATATTTTCTCGTCCTCTGCTTCAGGTTTAAATCCTTTTCTCAACAATGCTATCTGTTCGCGAACCAATGGCACGATCTCACTTTTGAAATGGTTTTTCTCTATCTCTTCCAGCATTGCTATAGCCTCCGGAGTCTTACTTAACTTGGCCAAAGCTATGGCATTCCAATACTTATATTTTGGTATAAGTGTAGGTTCCTTGGTGTATATTTGCACTGCCGACGATGCCCGGCTTATTACCTGCTTATAGTATCCTTCGGCAAACAGGCGATATATTTCTTCGTATTCGGTTTCGGCCATTTTGTTTCGCTTTACAATCTCGAGGTAATAATCCTCGTCGCGAATAAGGTTGGCATAATCGCTGTCCGGGAAACCACGTAGAATCATATTTTTATAATAGTTGGCACTTGGAGTGTTGCCCTGCTTGTCATAAATCTTATACAACTGATAGAAAGCCGGCAACACATAGTCGCTACCCTGATAGTCCTCTACCAAACGTAAAAAACATTCCAAAGCCTTCTCTTGGTTTTCAATACCGGCATCGTATATAAATCCTGCATTGAGTAGGCAACGTGCTATATCGTCGTGCATACTATCGCGTCGTGCTTGGGTTTTGGGTAGGTCCTTAAGATAATAATCCGTGCTGTATTTGTCGTTAGCATTGGCAGGATCAACCTTTGTTTCTCCGGCAGTGGAATCAACATCTTTCGTCTGCTCCTGCTCGCTGTCGGCAAACAAATTGTCGGTACCTATACCCAACGACATTCCCGGTTTCTGACTCAAAAACCAATAGTCCTCCAATGCACGTGTTCCCCACATTCGCATAAAACTTTCTTTACCTTTCTGTACAGTCGATTCGTTATAGAAATACCAATCACCTTTCAGAGTATTTTTCTGTGCTGTTTGAGCCTCTTTGCGTATGGCGGCTTCTATCTCTGCCTCACGTTTTTTGGCGTCAACCTCTTTTTGTTTTTCTATAAGCTTTTCGAGGTATTTCTCACGATCGGAGGGATTCATGTCGGCAAGCATAAAAAGGCTGTCGTTGAGGGCTATCACCCTTGTATTTTCCACCAGCGAAGTAAGCAGGTAGTGTCGTCCTTTTATGGCATTGTAGTTTGGATAATCCTTTGGCATGATTGCCATGGCGGTATCGTAATACTTCTGTGCTTCGTCGTAATTCTGATAAATATCATACAACACATCGGCCAACTTGAGCGACGATTTTATCTTCTGCGACTTGTTGGTAGTGCTTACTTTCATGGACTTCTCAAAGTTCTCACAGGCTTTTTGTGCATTTTTGGCTCCCAAATACATTTCGCCTTTGGCATAATATATTTGGTCTATATACTCGATGTTTTTCTTATCGTCGAGCATCTGATTCAAAAACTTTTCTATCTCTCTATAGTCGCCCTTCGATATATCATAGCACGAAGCGATATTCATTCTTGCATTAAATTCCATTACATATTCGGGACGCATCGAAAGGGCCTTTTTGTAATATTTGGTAGCCGTGGCTTTCTTATCCAGCTTATGATATATCTGAGCCATAATGAAATATTGACGTGCTTTGAACTTACGGTTTGAAGTATTGTCTATACTCAAACGCAAGAAATCCACTGCTTTTTTGTATTTTTCCTGTGGCAACATACATTCCACCATTGCGGAATAAAGCAAATCAGCCATATCGGCCGACATCTTTCCCGTATTTATGGCGGCATCTACCTGGTCGAGAACCATCTCGGCTTCGGCATACTGCTTGTCGTGGGTAAGAGTACGGGCATAAAGAATCTTTGCCTCGTCGGCGATATCGGTGCCGGGATATTGCGACATCACATATCTGCAGTTGATAATAGCAGCTTGATAATCCTGCTTATAGAAGTGGGCATAAGCCATCATCAGATATGACTTCTTGACATATTCCACATGCTCCTTGCCTTTGATGAAGATGCTATGTTTCTGTGCTCCCAAGGCTCCTTTCTCCAACGTGCGGTCGAGCTGAGGGTATACGCTTATTGCATTTTCCTTGGTACCTAACTTATAGATTGGAAGTATCTGAGTATAGTCGTCAACAATAATTGCTTCCAACTGCTTACGGGCCTCTTTCATACTTTCGTTGCCATTCCACCACACATTGTAATGCGTTGTGGTATTGTGGTACAATTTGTTCATAAACTTGGGTTTTTGTGTGGAGCAACCCGCCATCGCCATTATAAGCACTAGCCCAACGATAACTTTATATTTGATGTTTGATATTTTCAAGATATGGTATATTTTTTAGTGTTATAATATAACTGCAAACTAACGTTTTTAGTATTAATATCAGATAGATTTTCGGATGTGAGGGGTAGAAAAATAAAAATATGCCCTCCTGCTCTGTCTCCGAGTTAGCTAAAAAAGGTTGCAACTTACGTAAAAAAAGAACATCGGCCTAGTAATCTTTTGTAAGAAACAACATCAGAAAACCGTCCGTATGGCAGCAACAATCCAAACCAAAAATCTACTGCTATACAGCATATTGCAATGCTGCAACCTCGTTTTACGGCATGATAAGCCTCGAGCTCGTGGGCAGGCAATTCATTTTTTTTCGCCAACTTACGCATGTCGTCATACACTATCGTAAACAAACTAAGATAGGCTAAAATGCCCGAACCTTCGTTATAGTTTTTATAAAACCGCCACCCCTTTATTTGGGTAAGCAGAATTATTATCAATGCAAGTGCCAAAAAAACTACAACCAACCAACCAAATAAATCATCCATATCATTAAGCAGTAAAATAAATCACACCATCAATTAATTTAAAAATCCTATATTATTGTAGCATAACATCAAAGAAATGTTTTTAGTATTAATATCAAAAAGTTTTTTCCCGACCACCGACCAACAAAACATTCAAAGTAATAGTAGGAATTGCAGCCATATTGCAAAAGTTTTGCAACAGCATTGAAGTAAGTTTGCCTTCGCATAAGAAAACTTTTGCCTTCGCATTGAAATAGTTTTGCGTTTAGGTAATAAATATAGTATCACACCTATTTAACTTATAGTTATGCATATACTATATATATAATAACGTACAGATTTAATATATTATGTCCTAACGTCGTTAGTGAACTATCAGTAAAATAGGTTGAATACTATATTAAAACATGTCTAGTACTATATATTAAACATGTTGAGTACTATAGCTTCTACGCAAAAGCAAAGACTTCCTTACGCAAAAGCAAATATTTTTCTACGTAAACGAGATTTTAGAATAACGAAACAAGACAATAAACTAAACGAGATGGCAATGGGATTCATTAGAAAGAACCACAAAAACTTTACTCCAAAAACAGGACCAACGAGCATACCAATTACGACAGGTGTGCAAAAGCGACAAAACCGGCCTAACGGCTTAGGGAGTTTGTTCAACAAATTTAACAAAAGAAAAAGCCCTTTTTGCCGGTGAATGCAATGGCAAAAAAGGTTGAATATCACAACAAAGCTATTGAAAGGTAACGGCTCAAGCCTCGTTATCCATATATCCATAGCCATATCCGTAACCATGCTTACGCTTGTAAGCGTTCTTTCGCTTTTTGAGGTCAATGGCATTGATAACCACTGCCAAACCGGGAAACTGTCTATCCTTCTCCAGCTGATTGATGTAGCGAAAGGTCTGCTTGTTGGTATAGTCGGCACGGCACACATATACACACATATCCACCGCACGGCTAATGATTTGCGTATCTGTAACCATGCTTATTGGAGCTGTATCCAGCACCACATAGTCGTATGATTTCTTCAAGGTATCCAACAGTTTTTCCAAAGAGTCCTTGGCCACCAGCTCTGTGGGATTCGGAGGCACAGGGCCACCGAAAAGGATATCCAAATTAGGACTTATTGTCGACTTTTCGATGATGCTTTCGAGGTTGGTGCTCTCGGGATCGCGCAGATAGGTGGTTACACCGACATTCCTTTTATTTACGCCAAAAACCTTGTTCAGCCCCGGCTTCCGAATGTCCATACCTACCACTATTACTTTTTTTCCCAAGAAAGCCAAACTGCACGAAACATTGGCTGTAACAAAACTCTTGCCCTCGCCGGGAATGCTTGATGTGAAAGCTACAACCTTCTGATTGCCGGAGAGCATGAAAAGCAGATTGGTACGCAGGGCACGAAAAGCCTCTTCCATTATATCGTTTTCGTTCTCACGCACCTGAATGTTACCATACTTACGCTCGTCCACGATAGGTAATTCGCCTATAACGGGCACCGAGGTAATCTTTTCCACATCGTCTTTATCCTCAATCTTGTACCTAAACATTTCCCTTACATAAAGTACCACCATCGGAATAGCGACCCCAACTATTACAGCCACCAAAAGGAGCATTCCCTTTCTTGGCAACACCGGAGCCTTTTCGGCCAACGGCTTTTCTATAATGCGTCCGTTGCTGGCCGTTACCGCAAGGGTGATGGCGTTCTCTTCACGCTTTTGCAGAAGCATGGTATAGAGCGTAGCTTTTATTTCCTGCTTTCGGCTCTTGTTCAAAAACTCTTTTTCATGCTCAGGCACACTGCTTATGCGACCTTGGAACTTATGTACTTGGCGTTCTATTTCATTCTTCTGAATTTTCAAACCATCAAGCACACTAGCAATGGTGGTCTTTACGGTTATTTTCATCACCTCGATGGTGGCGTTCAGTTTCACCACCGCCGGATTGTTCTCAGACGATGTGCGCAACAGTTTCTTGCGTTCCATTATCAACTTGTTATAATCGTCTATCACCGCCGTCAGACTCTGGTTCTGCAAGCCCACATTGGCAGGGATGATGTCTTGATCGTTCTTGGGGTTGTTTATATAGTCTTGCAAGGAGTTTACAAGATTTATCTGTGTTACGTTTTCGGTAAACAATTGCTGATATTGCGAGTTTTCGTGCAAAGCCAACTGAGCGTCGCTTGCCAAATCGGTGAGACCCGACTGCTGTTTGAATCTTGCCAACTCATTATCTGCGCTACCCAACTCCTTGTCGATAATGCTCAAACGTTCGTCGATAAACAAGGCAGTCTTTCTGGCCACTTCGTTCTTCTCGTCATTAGCATCTTGGTTGTAAGCATCAATCAAATGGTTTATAAAATCCACTCCACGTTGCTTCACAGTATTTTCCACACTTATACGGGCAATGGTTGTAGTCTTGGAAGTAGGCGAGATTGTAAGTTTTGCAAAATAATTTAAAGCCACATCCGACGGAGAACTTATGATGGTCATGTACTTCATTGATGGAGAATCCTCTGTCCAAGAATTTATAACCTCGTAGTTTGTTAGGAATTCTATATCTCCCACCGGAGTAGACAATACGTAAGGCAGCTCTTCGATGTATTGTTTCACAACTGTATCCTCGCTATCGAGGCTGTACTTCACAGTTGCTTCCACTTGCTGAGGATAGGTATACTTCATTTTTACACACACCTCACCCTCCAAAAGATCTGCACTTTCGGCACTCATATACACATCCACCGGCTGAGAGTGATAGAGCGGAGTATTGCAGGAAAGAACATTGGATTCGAATGAGTTGGTATACAAACCCAAATCACACACCACCTTCTTTATCAGGGTATGAGACTTTAGAATCTCTATCTCATTGTCGAAGTTATTAGTAATGGACATTATACCAAAATTCTGAATAGCAGACAACGGATTGGTGCCCGAAGAGTGCTTATCGTCCTCTTTTATAAGCACCGATGCATTCACCCTATAAACAGGCGTTTGATACCTTATATAAATGAAAAAGAGAAATAAACATGCAAGTATACTTACAACAAACCACGGCCAATAAATCAGCAACTTAGAAATCAAATCTTGGATATTAATATTATCAAAGAAATCCGATTCATCAGCATTATTTGCTTGATTGTTTATGTGGTTGTTGTTATAATTCTTGTTTACTTTGTCCATTGTTTCCTTTCCTAAAAATCTAAGTTTTATGTATTTATTATTTCTAATAGATAGATTGGGTATGCACACCCAATTTCATATCATTCTCTATCGCGAAAGCCATTGATATAATTGGTCAAAACATCAAATCTATATCCACTATCTTAAAATAGTAACCAACAAACTAGCAACAGATACTAACACCGAAGTAGCAGTAAGCCAAAGACCCGTAGAAGAACCTACCTCCGAGTTTTTTGCCTTCGTTTGGTTGGGAGTAACATAGAGAATATCATTTTGTTGAAGGTAATAATAGGGCGATATTATCAGATTGGCATCATTCAAATTCAGATTGATAATACTTCTTCGCCCATCCATATCCTCACGTATCAGTTTTACATTGTCTCTTATTCCATACACCGTCATATCACCAGCCATAGCCAAAGCTTCCAACACATTCACCTTCTCATTATTCACCGTAAATGTACCTGGACGAGCTACCTCGCCTAGCACAGAAATCTTGTAATTGGTCATTCTCACATTCACTATCGGAGTTTCCTTCAAATATGGTTTCAACTTGGTTTTAATTAAATTCTCGGCTTCGGTTTTTGTAAGACCACCTATTTTTATTCTTCCCAGCACCGGAAAGTCTATTTCTCCGTCGTTGTTCACCAAATATTGCTGTAGCGAAGGCTGCTGTGTAAGATTGGTGTATTTTCCCGTAGTTATAGAACTCTGCACCACCAAATTAAATGGCGATGCCGATTCCGGATCAGAGGTATTAACCGTAATGATTAGCAAATCCTTTGGCATAATTTTAGCATCGTACAACGGCTGTGGGGGAATAGAATCGTTCACCACCCCGGCATTTTGCATATATGGTACCTTCTTGTAAGAACCACACGAAGCCAACAATAAAATACTAAAAATCACCCATACTCCAGAGTTTATAGTTATTTTCTTCCAATAGTTTTTCTTCATCATTGCATAAAAAGTGATGTTCCACCAAATTGTTGAACAAAAAATATAATTATTATACTCTATTTATCAATATCTTAATCTACAAAAAAAGTAAATAAACGAAGTTGCAAAGGTACGCATATTTTTCAACAATTCCAAGGTGAATAATAACTATTTTAGGATTTTCGATTCGGTAAGAAGAAGTAAAATGAAATATCAGTTTACGACAAAACAGTTCGGTTTTCGGCAGTTCTTTTCCATTTATTCTAACAAGATGAATATCGCCATAAAGGAGTTCACTACATTGATGAAATACAAATGAGTGGAAGGCGAAAATAAAAAAATCCATCGCTACGAATAACGATGGAAAATAAAATTTATTGATTATAAAAGAACTTCTATTTAGTCGACTTGTTCTTTATTAAATTAACCAATGCTATAAGGAATCCAAGCACAATAAAACCACCCGGAGCCAATACAAAAGCCAACATACCGTCGCCTGCAAAGTCAGGTTTCAAACCGAAAGCAGAAACGTTGCCCAACAACTCTCGTATAAGACCTAAAAGTGTAAGTGCAATAGTAAATCCCAAGCCCATAAACAAACCATCCATCAACGAATAGAAAGGAGTGTTTTTTGAAGCAAAAGATTCGGCACGAGCCAAAACTATACAGTTAACAACAATAAGAGGTATGAACAATCCCAATGTAGCATATAAATCGGGCACATATGCTTCCATTGCCATCTTTAGAATGGTTACAAACGTAGCAATGATAACTATAAATGCCGGTATACGCACTTTGTCGGGAATAAGATTTTTGACACATGATACCACAAGATTCGACATCATAAGAACAAATGTGGTCGCCAAACCCATACCCATACCATTGACGGCAGAGGTAGTAACACCTATGGTTGGACACATACCCAACACTAGAACGAATACGGGATTTTCTTTTATCAATCCATTTTTTGCTATATTACTAATCTTCATTATTCGTTTCCTCCATTTTTAAAAGCTTTGTAAGCACGGTCTATTGCATCGCAAAAAGCACGTGTGCTTATTGTAGCTGCTGTAATAGCATCTACTTCGCCGCCATCTTTTTTTACTGTCATATTATTCTTTTCGGGGTTCATTCCTATTATACAACCCTTACCACCTTCTTGGAACCAAGTATCGGCTTTGGTACCTAAACCAGGAGTCTCACCTGTTTCCAATATCTGATAGCCTGTAATGTTTCCGTCTTTATCAAACCCTACCATTACTCCTATATATCCGTTGAAACCTTTATTGGTAAACGACTTCACAGCCATCCCCACAAGTTCCTTCGAATCATTATAAGCATAATTGCATACAATATCTTCGCCATCAACACTCACAGTCTTATCTTCCAACGAAGTAAACTGAGGCAATACCATTTTTATGGCTGCTTCTGTCTTTTGCTGTTGTGCCTTCTTTATAGGCTCTATAGTTGCACTATTCATAGCTGCCAATGCTGCTGCCGACAATACTGTAATAACAGTAAGCACCACAAACATATTGACCAACGACGATTCTAACTTCTTAGCCATTTTCTTTTCCTCCTATTTTGCAAAACGTTTTGGTTTAAATCCTTTATTTATCAATGGTGTAACGGCATTCATCAGCAATATTGCAAACGATACCCCTTCGGGATAGGCTCCCCAAGTACGTATGATAACGGTAAGCAATCCACAACCTATACCAAACACTAACTGACCAGACTTAGACATTGGCGATGTAACCATATCTGTAGCCATAAACACAGCACCCAACAACAAACCACCACAAAGTACATGATACAACGGTGCTATATAAGTTGTAGGGTTGGCCAAATGTAATATAGCTGCAAACACAAAGGTAGTAAGTATAAACGACACAGGGATATGCCACGAAATAACTCTACGACACAACAAGTATATACCACCTATAAGTATTGCTATTGCAGATACCTCACCTAGCGAACCTCCATGCTGACCAACAAGCAATGTCCAATAATCGGGCAATCCTTGTAAAGCAGTCATATCACCAGCTTTCACAGCTTCTTTTATCAACGCCAATGGTGTAGCCCCTGTGGTAGCATCAGTAGCCGCAGTAGCACCGACCATATCAAATACAGCATTGGCTTTGGGCCAAGTAGTCATCTGTACCGGGAAGGATATAAGCAAAAACACCCGTCCAACCAATGCGGGGTTGAAAGGGTTCTTTCCCAATCCACCAAAAGTCATCTTACCTATAGCTATTGCTACAAATGCACCTATAGCCACAATCCAAAGAGGCAAATTAGATGGAACATTGAATGCCAATAGCAAACCTGTAATTACAGCAGAACCATCAGTAATGGTGGCAGGTTGTTTAAGCAAAAACTTCTCGATAACCCACTGAAAGAGTATACAGCAGAATACCGATACTAAACTTACAAACAATGCGTCTAACCCAAAAAAGATCAAACTCACTATAAATATTGGGAGCAATGCTATATTTACATCCCACATTATTCTTTTTATGGATTCATTGCCATGCACATGAGGCGAACCCGATACATTTAGTAATTTCATTATCCTTGTATTATGTTTATTACTTATTTCTTTTGTTGCATCTGACGGAACTTACCTTTAGCAAAACGAATCTCGTCAAGCAAAGGTTTGTTGGCTGGACATGTAAATATACAACATCCACATTCTATACAATCCATCAAATGGTTGTCAACAGCCTCTTGCACCTTATCGTTATTAATCAA
>JAGCLZ010000060.1 GCA_017646685.1 Bacteroidales bacterium
ATTTGTAGTAGAAGATGATTTACTTATAGACTTAAAAGAAAAAAGATTAATACAATGTGTAAAAGACAAAGACACTATAGTTATCCCCAATTCGGTAACATCAATTGGCGATAAAGCTTTTAGTTGGTGTAAATCCTTGCAAAGTATAGTTATCCCTGATTCGGTAACTAAAATAGGTAACGAAGCCTTTAAGGATTGTGATTCCTTGCAAAGTATAGTTATCCCTGATTCGGTAACTAAAATAGGTGGTGATGCTTTTCAGTTGTGTAAATCTTTGCAAAGTATAGTTATCACCAATTCGGTAACATCAATTGGCGATGGAGCTTTTAGTGTTTGTTCATCCTTAAAAAGTATAGTTATCCCCGATTCGGTAACTGAAATAGGTAATGGGGCTTTTAGTGGTTGTGAATCTTTACAAAGTATAGTTATCCCTAAAGGAACAAAAGAACAATTTGAAAATGTCTTAGAAAAAGAATACCATCATTTACTGAAAGAGATGGAGTAAGAGAAAAATTACATTACAACTTTGTTGGGAGAATGTTTTTCGGAAAAACGGATTTTGGGAAATATTATTTCATGATTTTGTCGATACATTGCCGGAAAAAGGATTGATTTTTAATGAAGGTCAGATGATAGATGCTAGTTTTGTACTAGCACCTAAACAACGTAATACTAGAGAAGAAAACGAAAAGATAAAAAAGGAGAGGGTAAAGAATTATGGAATGATAAGCCACAAAAGAAAAATCATAAAGGCAACTTCTAAAAATTGTTTGCAGGTGATTTTGCGGAATGTTGACTTTGTCGAAGTCAACAACACAAAAGGTCTTTTAGAATGCAATGTGTTTTCAACCAAAAGCCGACATATTTCCTTTGCGTAGGGCAAAAACGAAGAAGCCTGCGGCGAAATATTTCGGCATGGCGAGGTAGATTAAATGATATGTAAGATTAACGTTTCCAAAACCTTGGCAGTAAAAGCATATATACGGTTATACACTCCAAACGTCCGGCAAGCATACAGAAAGCCAATACCCATTTGGAGAAGGTTGGGAAGTGGGCATAATTGCCAAAGCCGCCACATTCGGCCAATCCCGGGCCATAGCCCGTAATGGCTCCCACCACAGCACCGAGCGATTCGGTGGTGGAAACGCCGTCCATGATAAGCAAAAATAGTGCAACAACCACTGTGAAGCAATAGACGAAAAACAGTGTGGTTACATTATATATAACGTCGCTTGCCACCGGCTTGCTATTCAACCTCACCGGATTTACTGCGCTAGGGTGGAGTCTATTTCGCATAACGTTGCGGACGTTCTTTTCCAATATCAGCACCCGCATCACCTTCAAACCGCCGGATGTGGAACCGGCCATACCGCCACGAAGGCAGAAGAGGAGAAACAAAAAGTTGACAGGCAGGAGCCACTGCGTAGTATCGTCAACCACATATCCGCAGGTCGATACCACACTTGCCGTTTGCACAAATGCCAACCTCAACGATTTGGACAAATCATAGTCCATAGTTTGGTTGAGAACCGCCGTTACCACCAAAGCAAGAATGATAAATACAAAGGTGTAGGAAAAGAATTGCTCCAAGCTGGAACGCAAATCGTTGAACCGAACCCTCACAAAGAGGTAAAAAAGTGTAAGATTGATACCGGATAGCCACATGGCTGCTGCCAACACATACTGCGAATAGGCCGAGAGTTGCGAGATACTACTGTTGTATATCGAAAAGCCACCGCTGGAAATACCCGAAAAAGTATGGGTGATGGCCGAAAAGAAATCCATATCGCCACAGCATAGAAGGGTAAACACAATAAGCGTAAGCACAAGGTATGTTACACACAGGTTTCGCACCGTGGCCGAAACGCTTGTGTGAGTTTTGCTCTTGAGCGGCCCGGCCAGCTCGGCCGAATAAAGGCTGTAGCTGTTGATACCCAACGATGGAACTATGGCCAATACTATCATTATTATTCCCACACCGCCAATCCACTGCGAAAGGCTACGCCAAAAAAGCAACGACTTGGGTAGCACCTCCACATCCTCCAATATGGTGGCACCGGTGGTGGTAAAGCCCGACATCATCTCGAAGAAAGCGTCGGTAAAATTACTGATGGCTCCCGTAGCAAAAAAAGGCAAGGTGCCAAAAAGCGACATCACCACCCACACCGAGGTAACAACAAGGTAGGCCATCCGCTTGTCTATATCCTCCTTCTTAAGTGGCGAACCCATCAAGCTCAATGCTCCTACCGCCATCGTGAACAAGGCCGAGAAAAGAAAGGGCAACGCACCCTCGTCGGAATAAAAGAACCCTATGGCCGAACATACAAGCATCAACGCACCTTCGCCCACTAGCAGCAAGCCCATTATCCTAAGCATTATTTTCCAATTTTTCCTAAGCATACAGCATTACCTCCTCCAATACGATGGTGAAAAAATAGCTATGATGGCAAATATCTCCAACCTACCCATAAGCATTTCCACTATTATAGTTACTTTGGCTGCAAGCGGAAAATCGGCATAGCACCACGATGCTCCCATAGTATCGATAACAGGCCCAATATTGGCAATATTAGCCGACACGACAGCCATAGAGTCTGCCAATCCAAAACCGCAACACATCAGCACAAAAGCCCCCGACACCATAAATATGAAATACATAAACAAAAAAGCAAATATCTTATTGATGTAATCCATCTTTATAACCTTGCCATCAATTTTTACCGGCGCTACCGCCCTAGGATGTAGCATTATCACAAACTGATTACGAACATATTTGAACAGTATCATAATGCGAGCCATCTTTATACCGCCACCGGTAGAGCCCGAACATGCTCCGAAAAACATAAGCATAAACAAAAACAACGGAATCACTTTCATCCACCCTTGAGGCATGGAAATATAGTAGCCGCTCGTGGATATGGTAGATACTACCTGAAAGAGCGAATACTCGGCCGACTTACCAACATCTACCCCCTGACCAAAAAGCATAAGTGTAAGCAACACCGACGCTACCAATATTACAAACAAATAGGTACGAAATTCCTCGCTTTTCCAAATCATTCGTGGCCTACACAGAAGCAAATAATAAAGCAAAGATATGTTGGTGCCGGCCAAAAACATAAAAACAGTAACAGCCAACTGAGTATATTCCGAAAACGAGGTAATACTATCGGGCCGTGGCGAAAAACCGCCCGTGGATATTGTACTAAACGATAAGCACACCGAATCGACAAAATCGTTACCCAAAAGCATCAACACAACAAACATCAGCACAGTAAACACTACATATACATACCACATACGACTTACCGTAGTGGAAATACGAGGATGAATCTTTTGCTGTATTGTTCCCGAAAATTCGGCACTATACAAATGCAATGTTCCCACCTTCAGCTTTCTGAAAAAGGCTATAGCAAGCATTATAAAGCCCATACCCCCTATCCACTGCGTAAGGCTACGCCATACCAGCACACTCTTAGGCACCCGGTCCAAATGCCGTATGATGGTAGAACCCGTTGAGGTGAACCCCGAAAAAGATTCAAATACCGCATCAATAAAGTGGGGCAACACACCTACATGCCAATAGGGCAATGCACACACTATAGGTACTACAATCCATACTACACCGGTTATCCAAAAACTCTCTTTTTCGTGAAATTCATAGCTTGCCGACCGCCCTACAATATTGCGAAAAAACACACCCAAAATAATCATAGTGGCAATAGACTGAAGAAAGCCATGCAATGCCCCATCGTTATAACAAAACGACAATATAGCAGGAAAGACCATGAAACCTGCCATTACCAAAAGCATAACGCCAAGTAGGCGTGCCACTAGTTTGCCATTGAATATCCGGGTATGAAAATGTAACATTAATCAAACAATTTGGATATAGAATACATCACTTTGGGCAAAGTAAATACCACCACCTTATCGCCGGCCAATATCTGAGTATCTCTGGTAGGCAGTATCGCCTGATTGCCCCGTATGATACCACCTATAGTAGCCCCTTGCGGAATATTCAAATCCTTGATTGGCATTTTGGTGGCCTTCGACTTTTCACGTACTGTAAGTTCTATAAGTTCGGCATTGGTACCGCTCAGCCACTTGGCCGAAACGGCATCACCTTTTACTATAAAACGTGCTATATAACTTGCAGTAATAAGTTTTTTATTTATAATGGTATCAATACCTATTGCTTGCGAAAGATTTATAAAATCAGTATTTTCGACCAATGCAATGGTCTTCTTCACCCCGTATTTACGAGCATGTAGGCAGGTAAGTATATTTGTTTCGGTCGAATTTGTAACAGCCACGAATGCATCAATCTGCTCAATACCTTCTTCTTTCAAAAGGTTAGTATCGGTAGCATCACCGTTTATTATCAAAGTTTTATCCAAATATTCCGTAATACCCTCGCATCGACTGCGATTTTCATCAATAAGGCTTACACTCATTTTGTTTTCCAAATCCAAAGCAGCAAGCCTACCTATACGTCCGCCACCGGCAATCATCACACTTTTTATGTCCACATCAATTGAGCCTATCACCTTCTTTATGGGGTCCAACTGTCGAGGCTTGGAAATGATATAAGCTAAGTCGCCATTCTTGAATGTAACTGTCGAATTGGGAATTATAGTTTCGTTGTTACGTAATATTGCCACTATACGCACCTCTATCTCGGGATATTCTACCACTATCTCTCGCATGGTTTTATTGATAACCGATGCATTTTCGTCCAATCGGATAAGGTACATACTAAGTAGCCCGTTCGAGAAATCGAAAAATTCGGTAGCTATACTATGGTTCAGCAGGTTGATAATTTCTTTGGCCGCAATACGTTCGGGACATACCATCTCATCAACGCCTAGTGTCCGAAACATATTCCGGTTCTTGGGTTGCAAATATTCCACGTTTGATATACGTGCCACGGTACGTTTGGCTCCCATTTTTTTTGCCAATATAGAGGTAATTATGTTTATCGACTCGTCGTGAAGGACAGCCAACAATAAATCGCAACTTTGCACATCGGCACGTTGCAATACTTCAAAAGATGTCGAATCGCCGGCTATTGCCAATATATCCATTTCGCGTTCCAACTTTTGAAGCAATTCTGAGTGCGGATCCACCACAGTTATACTATGGTCAAGTTCTGCCAAAGACTTCGCCAAATGAAATCCCACCTCTCCATCACCTGCTATAACAATTTTCATATATTCATTACATTATTATCAACCAAATATTTATAAACATTCCATCCCCCAACCGCCCTTAGAAAAGAGCACGCAAAGGTACAAATATTTTTCTATTAAAACAAATATTAATCGCGTAGATTCTAACCTAAAATACAACATCTCTCTCGAAAAAGACTCCGAATTGATATCCGTTTTTATATTCCACTTATTTCACAACGAAATCAGCCACGGAGTTGCACACTATGGTGTCGGAATATTCACAAAGCGTAATCTTGCCGTTGGTTGCCAATGGTTTCAATCGGCGGAGAATATGATTGCAATATTCAAACTCTTTTTCAAAATTCACGTTCTCTATCACTATATAATCATAGTCGAAGTTGGCTATTCCATTCTCTATCATGTCTAACTCGTACCACATTTCGGTGTAGCCCTTTCTGTTCATGAGTATGAACGGAACATTCTGTGGACAAGCAAACAACGTCAAAATCTTTGCGTCCTTAGGCACATTCTCTTTGTTCAAAAAATCCTCCGCACCCTCAAAGTTTTTCGACGTAATATAAGCCCTATCGGTATAATCTCTTCTGTCTTTCAAATTTTTATTTACATCTTCTACCAAAACATCTGCCGTCACTACTATCAACAGTACAAACGTAATTGCCGACTGCATGTCCGTTTTACCCAACCTATTGAGCACAAATATCAAAAGCATAAGACATGGAAGGAAGAACGTGTCGATGAAATAATAATCGTGGTCGGGAGCCTGCTTTGCCATGGCAAACAAAAACAACACACAGCCAAACACATATATACTCCAAAACTTCCACAACGACAATGTTTCACCCTTTCTATTTTTTCTTTCTCGTTGCTCTCTTCGGTTGCCTTTGCCAAAAATAAATGACAAGCCCAACAACACTAAAAACACCTTGTACTGACGGTCAGAGAAATACTGATAGAACCAATTGTTTTTGGCTTGCAGTATAAGTTCCTTTGTTTCGTCCCAACTGCCGGCGTGCATTAATCCGCAGAGGAATACAGTATCGTGCATGGCTCGCAAATGAGAGTTCCAAGCCATATAACCCACCACAGCACCTACAGCAATAATCACACTAGGCACCTGGTTTCCAAAAGTAGTTTCTTTCTTCCACACCCTCAGCAGCTCGAAGCAAACTATAGCCACCAACAATATTGCAAACGACATACGCATAAGCACTGCCACACCTATTAACGCCATGGATATAGAGAAATACTTGCACCCCTCGCCCTCGTCCAAGTGTTTAAGATAAAAGTACAGCCCGGCTATGGCAAACGACAATGCAGGTACACTGGGTATAAACCCCGCAAAATAATAGGCATACACCGGCGATGTCATAGCCATAATGCCAACAAACACCGACTTTATCCAATCGTCCGTAATCTTGAACGCCAATTTGTAGAGGAAAAACATACCCAACATAGCAACCACAAATGTAGAAAGCCTAAACACCCACGGACTTGTAGTGCCAAAGAATTTCATAAGCAGTGCCACCACATATTCGTGCAAGGGAAAATCTACAGCCGTTATCGTCGTTTCGCTAGCATGTTTCCACCAATGTGGATATTGCTTGTTGTAAATGAACGTTTCCGGGTGCAGAAGGTCGAAATCGTTGTTCAAGAACCCCAATGCGATGGCATAGCGGTCGGTTTGGCTCCAAGCGTGTACAAACGAGGGAAACTCGCCCATATACTGCCTATGGATGACAATGCCCAAAACCACCAACGCAAGCATAGCTATAGGCCACATTCTTCTGTTCAAATCGGTGTAATTCATACTATTTCACGGTGCGTGTGTTATGTTTTTTCCCTTTTTATCCTCTTACGATTGTTGACTTTATAACAAGCAAGGACACCCCGTATTAAGAAAATATCCTTGCTTGTAGATATATACTATTGTATAAGTTTCTTGTAACGAATGCGGTGCGGAGTGTCATCGCCAAGACGTTTCTTGCGGTTTTCTTCGTATTCGGAGTACGAACCCTCGAAGAAATACACTTGCGAATCGCCCTCGAAAGCCAATATGTGAGTACATATACGGTCGAGGAACCAGCGGTCGTGGGAGATAACAACGGCACAACCTGCAAAGTTTTCCAAACCTTCTTCCAAAGCACGAAGAGTGTTTACGTCGATGTCGTTGGTAGGCTCGTCCAGAAGAAGAACGTTGGCTTCGCTCTTCAATGTCAATGCCAAGTGCAAGCGATTACGTTCACCACCCGAAAGCACACCAGCTTTCTTGTTTTGGTCCGTTCCGGTAAAGTTGAACTTAGACAGGTAAGCACGAGAGTTTATCAAACGGCCACCCATTTGTATTTGTTCGTTGCCCTCCGACACCACTTCCCACACACTCTTTTCGGGGTCTATACTCACGTGTTGTTGGTCTACATAGCCAATCTTCACCGTTTCGCCCACTGTAAATGTACCACTATCAGGCTTATCCAATCCCATTATAAGGCGGAAAAGAGTAGTTTTACCACAACCATTAGGACCTATAACGCCCACAATGCCTGCAGGAGGAAGATTGAAAGTAAGATTTTCGTAAAGCAACTTATCGTCGAAAGCTTTAGACACACCCTCCACTTCAAGCACCTTGTTGCCCAAGCGAGGACCATTAGGAATAAATATTTCAACGTTAGCTTCTTTTTCTTTCACGTCTTCGTTCATCATCTTGTCGTAGGCAGCCAAACGAGCTTTGCCCTTGGCATGACGAGCTTTAGGAGCCATACGCACCCATTCCAACTCGCGTTCAAGAGTTTTGCGACGTTTGCTTTC
>JAGCLZ010000061.1 GCA_017646685.1 Bacteroidales bacterium
AATGTTATTGCTATAGCAATGGTTGTGAGTATTTTTTTCATTTGTGTAATGTATTATAGTTTCAACTTTTCAAAATTCTTGCCATATACACCCTGAACTTTTGCCACGGATATAAATGCTTTAGGATCGGAACTTTGTATTATTTCCATTATGGTTTGTTTGTCAACCTTTCGAGCTATTACCAAAAGTACTTTTTGATCGCTTTTGCTAAACCAGCCCCATCCGTTCAAAAGAGTTACACCACGGCCCACCTCGTTGCCTATGCGGTCGGCTATATCCTTGGTGTACTGCGAGAATACCATTATCTGATACGACTGTTTAGAACCGTCGATAACAAGGTCCAAAGCATAGGTCATCACACCCATTTGCACGTAGCCGTATACAACATTTTCTATAGAGCCCGAAACAAAGAATGAGCATCCGATAATGACAATATCCAAATACATAATCACCTTGCCCGGGCTGATATTGTAATATTTGTTGAGGATGAGGGCTATGATGTCGGTCCCGCCCGAGTTGCCACCCATCGAAAATGCCAATCCTATACCGGCTCCGGCTAGTCCACCTCCTATGATGGCACACATAAAGGGGTCAAACTTGGTGATGTCCAATAGGTTTTGTATACCTATAACCTGCTGTAGCAGAATAAAGAAACCGGACGATACCAATATGCCGTATATGGTGTTGAGTCCAAACTTGGCACCAAGCACCTTGAGGGCTACAAGGAATAGTAAGGTGTTTATTACCAAACTAGTAATACCCACCGGGATTTTCTCGCCGGTGATGAAAAAGATTATTGACGATATACCGCTTACTCCGCCACCGATAATTTGGCTGGGAATAAGAAATGCCGACCATGCAAATGTGTACATAAATATACCCAAAGTGATGAGTACGTACGACATTATTGTTTTTTTCTTGCTATGTACTATATTCATAATAATTGCTTTTTAATATATAAAACATATAATCAACAACTAATATACTTTTTCTTCTCGTTGTTTAATCTGCAAAAATACAGAAATAATTGATATTTTGGCAAAAAAGATTTCAATAACTGATTGGCAAGACTATTTTTTTACACCCGGCTTTCGGTTTCACGGCAGTATATCATCAATTTTGTCATACCCCGGTGTGGTGATATTGATGGTATACTGTGAATCTTATAGACTATGTAATATATAGGCAACTTATATTTCATAAATCGTTTTTCTCTAACTGCCGATATAGGGTAAACTAATTTTTAGAACTTGTGTAAATACGATTTTTGATTTATTTTCGTTATGCGTTCAGTGTTATTAGATAATTTATTTGTAATGAGAAACATTATTAGAAAAGCATTATTATCAGTAGTAGGTATTGTTGTACTGTCTTTGGCAGTGGAAGCACAAAGTCTTTCGAAGGCCGAACAGTCGGCGGCAGTAGCCAATATAGATGAATATATACGCCTATTGTCAAACTTTGGCTATGATACTCCCGAACTTATGAGCGACTATGAGTCTCAGCTATCGGAAGCCGAAGAGATAGTAAAACAATATTCGAATTACAAAACAGATATTGTAGTTTACGAACGTTGGTACATCCTTTCTAATCTGGCAAAGCAGAATAGGGAGATGATAAACTTTTATAAGCCTAAGATGGCCGATTGCTTTTATCGCAACGGTGTTGCAATGAAGGAAGCCGGCGACGGAAAATCGGCAACCAACTATTTCAACAAAGCCATTGATGTCAATCCCAATCATGTGCTTTCACACCTCCAGTTGGCAGTAATGGATATAGACAGCACAAAGCTTGGCGAGGCTTCGGAACGGCTGTACAACATAATGTCGGCCATGAATCCTAATGCCGACGAAAAAGCATTGATAAAAGGATTGTTGGAATATGCCTACAACAAAAACTATATGTATGCCATAAGTTTGGAGCAACAAGAAAAGTATCCACAAGCAGTGGCAGTAATGTTGGAGCTGGAAGCTTTTTGCGAAAAAGACAAGTTGAACATTTGTGATAGTATGAATGTTCAAAACGTGCTAGAACGTTGTAGGACCGGTGTTTATGCCGCACAGATAGATATGGCACGTAAGGCATTGAAATCCGAACGTAATGATGTAGCCGAAGAGTTTGCTTTGGCAGCCTATAACTATTATTCCGAAAACAAAGAAGATATACACGACGATATGAAGTTTGCCCAATTGGCAAAACAGATATCGGAGAGCTACATAGCCGAGGCGTTGGAACTGCGTGGCGACCCCTTGGCCGACGAATATATGGCACATGCCAAAGCTTTGGCCGAATATACCGACAAGGATACTCGCGAACTATTGGAAGCTAAAATATCAACCCTCAATCCGGGAAAAACTCCTTTGGAATTGGAGTACGAGGCTATAGAAAAAGAAAATGTGGAGGAATCGTATGCCGAACGTTTTGACAACTATTTGGCCGACAACGAAAAAGTGGAGCTGGCCGATGTGGAGGCCGAAATAGAAAAAATAGAGAACGATTATGTAAACGACAATACAAAGCAGGGCATAACTTCGGCTATAGAACTGACAGAGGAAATGGAAGCCGCACTTGCCGAAACCAAAGAATATTTGGCCATAGGTAGTTATGATAAGGCATTGGAGGCTTTGGACCAAGCCACCAAAGGGGGGGTGCCGGGAGCTACTAAAGCCGATGTCAATAACATGCATTTGATGGCTATACGCGAAATAACGGCCAAGCGTATGTCGGCAGCAGAATTTGCTGTATGGCAGGGTGAACAGGACGTTGCCGATAGCCTTATTGCCGTTACCAACGAACTGATAACAACCTACGATGTGGCATTGGATACCGGAATAGCCCGAATAATGAAATCGTACTTGCTTACTTTGGACAAAAAACTTTGTAGTAAACGTCAGGATGAATTGGACGCCTATGTATATGGTATAACAGATTGTTTGAAGCGAAAAGAATTTGTTGCTGCCGAAAAACTTGTAAGAACTGCGTTGGCGGTGCCGGAATCAAGAAACTGTAAGTTGGATAAAACAAGGCTAAAAGCGCTTATGCAGCAGGTGGCTATGCCACTAGAGTATTTAAACCTTATGGATAAGGCTCAAACAAGTTTTAAGTATGGCGATACATCGGCTTACATACGTCAATATGCTTCGGCCGAAGCTCTTTATAACAGATATGAGCTAGGTACAATGGGCGTTTCGCATGTTCCTATTAGAAACATGTTGCAGCAAACAAGGAACGAAGACTATATGTTCAAAGCCTTGGAATTGATAATAGCCCAAAAGGAATACATGGTGGCATTGGAGGCTATAGGTTCTATGAAAGATATAGGAGTAAAGACATCTAAAACCAAGAAGTTGCAAGAAGATTTGGCAAAGAATATGTCGTACGATATGGCCAAACAGTTATATACTTATGAGGCAGCATTGGATACAATAATATATTACTCTACCGATAAATGGTATAAGCATTTTACCAAATCGTTTAAGAAATATATGAAAAAGTGGTTGAAAGAAATGGGATTATAACTAAATAAAAGACTGAAAATATATGGATACTTTTTTTGTTATCACAGCCATAGTATTGGGCATAGTGGGTATTATTGGAGCTATTATTCCCGGCATACCGGGCACTCCGCTTAGTTTTGTAGGTTTGTTGCTTTTGGCTTTTGTGCCGGAATGCGATTATAGTGTAGGCTTCCTTATAGCCATGGGTGTTATAGCTGCCATAATAACGGTGTTGGACTATGTTATTCCTATATATGGAACCAAAAAGTTTGGCGGCACGAAGATGGGAGTGCGAGGTAGTACTATCGGATTGATAGTAGGTATAATAGTATTGCCATTGTTGGGTATAGTGCTTGGACCATTTGGTATTGGCGGTATTATTTTGGGGCCATTCATTGGTGCATATATTGGTGAGATTATGGCTAAAAATGATACCAATGCTTTCCGTTCGGCTTTGGGATCGTTCTTGGGCTTTTTGGCCGGTACGTTGATAAAGGTAATATACGGTATAGTGGTAATGGTGTTTGTAACCAAAGATGGATTGCAATTCCTTTTCTAATGCAAACATTACGGTTGTAGGTATGTTGCATATACAAAAATATATCCCCATGAGGTTGACTATTATTTTCTAAAACATACTCTCCTAAAAACAATGAAATCAAAAGCTGAAGATACGGATAAAAATATATACATAAAAGGGGCGAGGGTAAACAACTTGAAGAATATAGATGTGGCTATACCTCGCAACAAGTTAGTTGTCATCACCGGCTTGTCTGGTTCGGGTAAGTCGTCGTTGGCTTTCGATACACTATATGCCGAGGGGCAACGTAGGTATGTGGAAAGCCTCAGTTCCTATGCCCGCCAGTTTATGGGGCGTATGAGTAAGCCCGAAGTTGATTTTATCAAAGGCATATCGCCGGCTATAGCTATAGAGCAAAAGGTGAAAACAAACAATCCACGTTCTACCGTAGGAACATCGACGGAGATATACGAATACCTAAAACTTATGTTTGCACGGATAGGCAAGACCTATTCGCCTATATCGGGGCAGGAAGTGAAACGGCATTCGGTCAACGATGTGGTGGAATATATCAGCTCATTGCCCGAAGGTGCAAAGATAATGCTTTTGGCTCCGTTGGAAGATGGTACTTCTCAACTGACGCATAGACTTAAAATGCTCATGCAAGAGGGTTTTACACGTGTGTATGTGGATAACGAAATTTATCGCTTGGAAGATCTGATTGATAAAGAACTTTCTTTGGATAATTCCAATAGCGTGTGTTTGGTTATAGACCGTATAGTAGTTAAGCATTCGGATGAAGAACAAGCCGGACGTATTGCCGATTCGGTTCAAACTGCTTTCTTTGAGGGTAATGGTTCATGTGTAGTAGAAATTATAGATGCTGGCGGCAATAAGCGATACAGTTTTTCAAACCGTTTCGAAGCCGATGGTATAACATTTGAAAAACCAAACCCAAACTTTTTTAGCTTCAACAATCCGTATGGGGCGTGCCAAACATGTCAGGGATATGGCAATGTGATAGGAATTGACGAGGATATAGTAGTGCCAAACAAAAAACTATCGATATACGAAGATGCCATAGTGTGCTGGAAAGGCGATAAGATGAGCGAGTGGAAACACAAACTAATCAGAGCCTCGTTAAAGATGGATATACCTATTCACAAACCTTATTATCAGCTTAGCGATGAGCAACACAATAAGCTGTGGAACGGCGACGAGAACTTTCCCGGAATATATGCT
>JAGCLZ010000004.1 GCA_017646685.1 Bacteroidales bacterium
ATGCGGTACGGTAGGGGCGAATCGCATTCGCCCAAAAATTGTTGGATGATAATGGGGGCGAATCGCATTCGTCCCAAAATAATGGAATCGCAAATTCAAACAGAAACAATGCACAGCAATATATAGGCGAGTTTGGCGTAATAGAAAAGATATAAATGCAACGAACAGAAAACTAAAAAATGGAATATGACAAAGGAAGAGATAAACATACACGATACATCGGTTGGGACGTTGGTAAACGATGTATGTACAATAATAGAGCATGGTCGCGAAGTGGCATATAGTGCCGTAAATACGACCATGATTGAAACCTATTGGAAAATAGGTAAGAGAATAGTGGAAGAAGAACAGCAGGGCAACGAGCGTGCCGAATATGGAAAGCGGATAATAGAACATTTATCTAAAGAGTTGACTTATCGTTATGGAAAAGGCTTTAGCAAGAGATACCTTGCTTATTTCAGAAAATTTTATCTCACAATTGATGATTTACAGATTTTGCAAACGCGTTTGCAAAATCTTACTTGGTCTCATATATTGACAACTTTAAGGGTTGATTCTGCAGTGTCAATTCGTTGGTATCTTGAAACGGCATCGCAAGAGATGTGGAGTGTAAGAACATTGGATAGAAATATTTCTACACAATATTTCGAACGGCATTTTAGTCAACCTCAACTGCCAATGAATGAAGAGCAACCCAACAAACTTGAGTTGTTGAAGAATCCTATCGTTGCCGAATTTTTGGGATTTAAACAAGATAATAGTTATTCCGAACAAGAGTTGGAAACTGCTATTATTGGTCATTTGCAAGATTTTATAATGGAATTGGGTAGAGGATTTGCTTTTGTGAAACGCCAACAATTAATCAGAACTGATGCTCAGAATTACTTTGTGGACTTGGTATTTTACAATATAATACTCAAATGTTATGTGTTGATAGATTTAAAGATAGGAAAGATTACACATCAAGATGTAGGGCAGATGGATATGTATCGTAGAATGTATGACGATTTGATGAGAACCGAAGGTGATAATCCTACAATAGGCATAGTGCTATGTTCGGATACAGATAAGGATATTGCAAAATATTCGATATTGAATGGTAATGAACAATTGTTTGCCGCAAAGTATATGCCTGTTCTTCCATCGGAAGAGGAATTGCGACGCGAAATAGAACGTCAAAAAGAACTGTTTATACTACAGCAACAAGTAAAGAATGAATAAATAACAAATGCAATGCACCGCAATATATAGCATATTTGGCGTAACAGAAAAGATATAAACGAAACGAACAGCAAACTAAAGGATCGGGGTATGACAAAGGAAGAGATAAACATACACGATACAAAGATAAACCATGCGTAAAAACTGATATTTGAAAATTTGAAGAAGATTAAACAATGAGCGAGATAATTAAAACAGGATTAGTAGAACGTATAGAACAACTGATAACAGAAGCTAAGAAGCGTACTATATCGGCTGTAAATACTGCTATGGTGTATGCCTACTACGAAATAGGTAGAATGATAGTAGAGGATGAGCAACATGGCGAAGAAAGAGCCAAATACGGAAAGGCTGTGCTAAAAGAGCTGTCGATACGTCTTACAAATAAATTTGGAAAAGGTTTTTCGGTAGAAAATCTTGACAGAATGAGATACTTCTATAAAACATATTCTAAAACAAATTCGTCAACAGTGTTGACGAATTCATACTTCACACTTAGTTGGTCTCATTATCTTAAACTTATGCGTATAGATAATCCTGAAGAACGCAGGTTTTACGAAATAGAAGCAAAAGAAAACAATTGGAGCCTAAGGCAACTTCTAAAAATTCCACATTTCGGAATAATAGAAGAATATTCTTCGAAACTTTTGCACAGTTGACTTCGTTGATATTGCTATCGCTCGAAAGAGCTAATGCATTACTCTTTACTCGCTTAATCGCAACGTTTACGTTTTTTTTTGAAATCTTTCTAAGAAAATTCCGCAAATCACCAGCAAATCAATTTTTAGAAGTTGCCTTAAACTAAATAATTATCCCGTATGTGTTACTCGTCTAACGTATATGGGATAATCTGTTTTTTTGAGAATAATAATAATGGTCGTTTTGGGGTAGGGATGATTGTGTGTGAATTTTTGCGCTGGTTGATATTTTTTGATGAAATGAATTTTGTGGAACAAGGTAAATCATTGTATTTTTTGCACAGCGAAAAGAATGATGTTTTTATGAAGTAGACACATACTAAACTACAATATTTTGCGTTTTACGTTTTTTACATACATTATATTCTTTAATGTGTTGTATATTATATGATTATATGTTTGTTGAAATAAATACTTGAGTAAAGTAGGAATAATCGAAATAAAAAATGTAACTTTGCAAACTATGAGAATGTATAGGATAATACCCGTTTTACTGCTGGTAATCAGTGTTTTTTGTGGTTGTAATAGCTACGAAAAATTGTTGAAAAGCAACGATTTTGATAAGAAATACGCTGCTGCTATGGAATATTATAATGATGCCAATTATTCAAAATCATCTCAGTTGTTTGAGAATTTGACGATGTATTATAGAGGTAGAGACAATGCCGAGAATGTGGCGTGGTACTATGCCGAGTCGTTGTTGAAGCTCAAAGATTATTATTCGGCAGGTTATCAGTTTGCCCATTTTATACGTCAATTTCCTTATAGCGAACGAGCCGAGGAGGCTTTATTTATGTCGGCATATTGTAAATACATGGAGTCGCCGGAATATTCGTTGGATCAGTCGCAAACCAAGGAAGCAATAAAAGCCTTCGAGCAATATGTGGAACGTTATCCCACAAGCAACCATATTCCGGAGATAAACAAGTATTTGGACGAGATGCGTGCCAAGCTGATGAAAAAAGAATATGAGATAGCTTATGGCTATTACAAAATAGGTTCATATAACGCAGCCTATGTGGCATTCAACGATTTTATTAATCAATATCCCGATTCGCCAAACAAGGAAGATGCTATGTACTATATAATACTTTCGGGTTACGAATATGCCATAAACAGCACCGAAAGCAAGATAGTAGAGCGTTTGAATCTTGTTATCAATGATTTTGAAAAGTTTGTTGCATTATTTAGTAACTCTAAATATATGAAAACTACACAAGGAATTCATGATAAATGTAGAGCTGCTTTGTATGCACGACAAAAATAAAAAGTTATAATTGCAGATAATAGAAAATAAAAATACATAAACTACTATGGATGTAAAAAAATATAGGACAACAACGAGTATTGTTACTCGTAATATTTCGGAGTTTGACAAACAAACAGGTAACATATATGAAACTATAGCAATGTTGTCTAAGCGTTCCAATCAGATCTCTTCGGAATTGAAACGAGAATTGGTAAGAAAAATAGAAGATTTTTCGTCGACAACAGATACTATGGAAGAAGTTTTCGAAAACAAGGAACAGATAGAGATAGTGAAATACTATGAACATCTGCCAAAGCCTGTTCTCATTGCTATTCAGGAATATTTGAACGAAGAATTGTATTATCGTAATCCTGAAAAGGAAAAGAAACTTCATGTAGTTGAGCCTGCAAGTACACAGGATGGTGCCGACGCAACAAATGAAACTGTTGCACCTGAACAAGCTACCGCTGTGTCGGAATAGGTTGAAAAGTGTAAGAGAGTTAATCAAGTATAAAGAGAAAATTTATTATTGATATATAAGCACCCAAGCATACAATGATTTGTGTTGGGTGCTTTGTTTGGATATATAAAGGCAACTTCTAAAATGTTCCAAGTTAAAAGCGATAAACTATTGTATTAAAGGAATTTTGTATGCTTATAGTTTAACCGAAATCTTTCAACTAAAATGCCATAAATCATTTACAAAGTGATTTTTAGAAATTGTCTAAATAAACATATAGTATGCTTAAAGGTAAAAGAATATTAGTAGGTATAACAGGTGGTATTGCCGCATATAAGACCCCTCTGATTATCCGTTTTTTGGTGAAACAAGGTGCAGAAGTTAAGGTTGTAGCCACCGAAAATGCTATGCAATTTGTTACCACAACGGTGTTGGAAACACTATCAAAACACAATGTATATAGCGATTTGTTTTCGGAAAAGAACCAATACAACACCGAGCATATATCGCTGAGCGAATGGGCTGATATGATGGTGGTAGCTCCTGCAACAGCCAATTGTATAGGCAAAATAGCATCGGGTATTGCCGATGATGCTTTAAGTACTTTGCTATTGGCATTTCGAAAACCAATATTCTTGTGCCCGGCAATGAATACTAAAATGTATGAGCATTTCTCTGTAAGACGTAATATAGAGTATTTGCGTGAGAATGGTATTATTATAATAGAGCCTACGTGTGGTGAATTGGCCTGTGGAACTGATGGACAAGGACGTATGGAGGAACCCGAAAACATTGTGGAACGTATTGTGTGCTACTATAGGCAGCAGGACGACTATGCAGGAACCAATGTGCTTATAACTGCCGGCCCAACATACGAAAAGATTGATGCTGTACGTTTTATTGGCAATTTTTCGACAGGCAAGATGGGCTATGCCATAGCCGAAGAGTTGGCATCGAGGGGTTGTAATGTTACTCTTGTGTCGGGACCAACCAATTTGGAGGTGCATCATCACAACATAAATAGAGTAAATGTAACCTCGGCAGTGGAAATGTACGATGCTGCCATCAGTAGTTTCCCTCATTGCGATGCTGCTATACTATCGGCAGCAGTGGCTGATTTTAGACCTGAAAATGTATGTAAGGAAAAGATAAAAAAGTCGTCAGATTCACAAACCATGGATATACACCTTGTGCAGAATCCTGACATACTTGCATCGTTGGGTAAGATGAAGACAGATTCGCAGAGGCTTGTAGGATTTGCTTTGGAAACGCATGATGAGACTGCTAATGCTCAATCGAAGTTGATGAGAAAAAACTTGGATTTTATAGTTCTGAATTCATTGCGTGATGAAGGTGCAGGGTTTGGACATGATACAAATAAAGTAACGTTTATTTATCGTAATGGAGAAATAGATGAGCAAGGCTTGAAAACAAAAAAAGAAGTAGCTAAAGATATTGCAGATAGATTGAAAAAGGTTCTCTTGTAGATAGAGAACCTTTTTTGTTTTTATTTGAGGAAATGAGTTTTTTTACATTGAAAATTGAAATGGTAGTATTGAATCTACACCTTTCAAGATTATTATTTTGTTGTTATCGGCATATAATATTATTGTAATTTTCTTTTTTTCACGATTTTCGTATTCGGATATCACTTGTCGGCATGCACCGCAGGGTGAAGCAGCACACCATTGCCCTTCTTTGTTCTTGCCTACAATGGCAATGGCATTTATGCCTGTATTGGGATTTTGAGCCATGGCAGCAAACATGGCTACACGCTCGGCACACAAACCCGATGGGTAGGCCATGTTTTCTTGATTGTTGCCAGTGACGATTTTGCCGTCTATAAGTTTTACGGCAGCACCTACTTTAAACTGCGAATATGGCGAGTAGGAATCATTGGCGGCGGACATGGCTTGGAGCAATAGTTCACGGTTTTCATTGGAAAGTTCATTAATCGAAGAATATTCTTCGTACTCTATTTCTATACTTTTTCTCATATCGATGGCATTTATGTAATTAAAATAACGTATCTTTGCAACAATTTTGTGTAACGTAAGTTTCGACATAAAAGTATGAAAATGCTTGTATTTAATATTCTTTTGAACTATAAACAACCCGATATAAGATGGTAAAAATAGCAAATGTAGAGGTAGGCGAATTTCCATTGATACTTTCGCCCATGGACGATATAACCGATTTGCCATTTCGTTCGCTCTGTAAACCTTATGGGGTGGATATGCTTATTACAGAGTTTATTGCTGCCGATGGTATAATACGTGAAGCTGATAAAAGTAGAAAAAAAATGACTTTCTCAGAAAATGAACGTCCGATAGCTGTTCAAATTTTTGGACATGATGAGTTGTCGTTGTTACAATCATTGGATTTTGTTGAAGCTGTGGAGCCTGATTTTATTGACATAAATTGGGGATGTCCTGTAAAAAAAGTGGCAGGTAGAGGAGCAGGGTCGGGTATTTTGAAGGATATTCCTAAGATGATTGCGATCACTGATGCTATAGTGAAAAAATCAAAGTTGCCTGTTACAGTAAAGACTCGCATAGGTTACGAAGAAACGAACAAACCTATAGTGGAAGTGGCCGAACGTCTTCAAGATGTGGGAGTGCAGGCATTGAGCATACATGGCCGGACCAAAACACAGATGTATAAAGGTGATGCTGATTGGACATTGATAGGCAAGGTTAAAGAAAATCCACGAATGATTATACCTATTTTTGGCAATGGCGATGTAACATCGGCCGAAGTTGCCCTCGAAAAGAAAAACCGTTATGGTGTTGATGGCATATTGATAGGCCGAGGTGCTATAGGAAATCCGTGGATATTTGAGCAGACTAAGCGCGTGATTTCCGGATTGCCACAAAGAGAGATACCGATAGCTGAAAGGGTAGAGGTGTGCAAGAAACATTTGTTTGCCGCCATTGAATGGAAAGGCGAGCGTACGGCAATTATGGAAATGCGCAAGCACTACGGAGGTTATTTTAAGGGTATTCCTGATTTCAAACAATTCAGAATACCATTGGTGACTTATTCTACTTTGGATGAACTATTGCCAATATTTACTGATATAGTGAATTATTATTCAGATTAAATTGATATTACAAATAAATAAAAAGCCTTGTGTCTAAACATAGATACAAGGCTTTCTTTTATTATATCGTCAATTAGTTTTTACGTTGACACTTTTTTGGGGTAACGCATGTTCCAATAGCTGTACACACAACGATTGGTTCTTCAAGGAAGTCGGCAGCCGAGTCCGAAATATCAGGTCTTGCGATAGCCACTTTTCTAGCTTCGAATTTCATTTTGCGAGAAGAGTTGCCTTCCGAAATTATTTCACCTACAGCTTCGATATAGTCGCCTGCATATACAGGGGCAAGGAATTTAATGTCTTCATATCCTGCAAAAAGACCTTCATCGCCATCGCGTTTTATCAAAAGTTCGGTAGCTACATCACCAAATAAATGTACCATGTGAGCACCGTCAACCAAATTTCCACCGTAATGAGCATCTTTTGCACTCATTCTCAATCTTATCATTGATGTTATTGCCATGTCTATGTAATGTATTTAATTATATTAATATATTTATTTCTTTACAATGTAGTCAACAAAAATACCCGGAGTTTTGATGTGTTCGTGAGCCAAAGTACCGGTTTTTACAATTTCTTGAGGTTCAACGATCACTGTTTCGGCAGCTGTAGCCATAAGTGGGCAGAAGTTTTGCGAAGTACCTTTGTATATAAGGTTGCCATCTTCGTCGCAAATGTTGGCACCAATCAAAGCAAAGTCGGCTTTCAATGGTTTTTCCAACAAATATTCTTTTCCATCAACAGTAACTTTTTCTTTACCTTCTTCAACCACAGTACCCAATCCGGTAGGAGTAAGTACGCCACCCAATCCAGCTCCGCCTGCACGTACACGTTCAGCCAATGTTCCTTGAGGACTAAATTCTACTTCCAATTCGCCAGAGTTCATTTGGTTGATAGTATCTTCGTTTGTACCAATGTGCGAAACGATAAGTTTTTTTACTTGATGATTTGATATAAGTTTGCCCACTCCTATATTGGGATAAGCAGTGTCGTTGCTTATAAGAGTAAGGTTTTTAACGCCTTTTTCTGCTAATGCATCGATAACAGAAATAGGGGTGCCAACGGCCAAAAAACCTCCTACCATTATTGTCATACCGTCTTCTATTTTTGCAACGGCTTCTTGTACTGTTATAAATTTGTTCATCGTTTTATATTATATTTTAATTATTCGTACTAAATTGTAACTATATTGTAAATTAATATATTGTAGTATCAAAATTATTTTTTTTTCGACACAAACAGACTGCAAATATATGAATTTAATTGCAATTAATGAAATGATTTCGTGCTTTTTTTTACAACATGTTGACTGAAAACATATTTATATACTTTATGGATTCAATGTCAACAGATTGTTTTTTGGGGCAACTTCTAACAAATCCACGTTTCGGAATATTTATGGCAACTTCTAACAAATCCACGTTTCGGATAAAAAAAGAGTGTTCTTTGAAACTTTTGCGTGGTTGACTTCGTCGATGTTGCTATCGCTCGAAATAGCTAGTGCTGAGGCATTGCTCTTTACTCGCTTAATCGCAACATTTACGTTTTTTCTTGGAATCTTTCTATTTCTTTTTCAGTCGCATAGCCGCTATGCTCAATCAAAAGAAAGTAGAAATCTTCTCAAGAAAATTCCGTAAATCACTTGCAAAGCAATTTTTAGAAGTCGCCTTATGCTATTTTTCTAAGAACCTTTGAGTGTGCTTTGCTTTTTTATTGAAATCTGTCTATTTATTTTTAATCTACTAACTCGATATGTTCAGTCAAAAGAAACTAGAATTTTTTTCAAGAAAATTTCGCAATTACTTGAACAGCAAATTTTGAAGTTACCTTGACTTATATTGTTTGTACATAATAAATTCATCATGACAAATTGACCAATATATCGATGATGTTTTCATCGTATACCATCAATTCATTCATAGTATACTGCCAATGATATCAAACCCGGGTGTCAATGTGTTTTTATATACTCATTTTGATGTGAAGATATATAAATTTGTATATCAGTGCTTTATTGTATTGTGTGAGGCCGAAATATATTTAGCCGAAATTGCATCGTGATGTAAATAAAAATTCCTCGTGATTCGGATCAAAATACTACGCGATGCAGATAAGTTTACCTCGTGATGAAAATTTTTTATCCATTAATGATGCAATACTTCAACAGTCAACGGTTGGGTTATATTAAATATTTGGCAGTGTTTATTGATTTCTGTTTCGAGTAGTAAGGGTGGGAGACTATTGAAGTTGTAGAGATAAGTGTTTTTTCAATAGAATACAAGTAAGAATATGTTTTAAGTTGACTTTATCTGAAAATTTATTCATCTTTTTCGATAAAAACAGAAATAAATTGAACTAAAATGGGAAAAAATGTGTCTTTTTATAAACTATGGGGGTGAAAAAAAAGAAAAAAAGATTTTCGGTATTTAAATAATTGTGAATGATTGATTTGTTTCGTTGCCTTGAAGAAAAAAATAGGATAAGTGCAAAAAAAAAAGCAAAATGGTTAGGCTGATTGAATAAATCTTACTATCTTTGCAAGTCGTATTCAGACCGGTTTTTTACTGAAAACCGGGAGAATTTTGGTTATATGTAAATGATAATAAATATATTATAAAAACAAATAATACTGCATCATGAAAATTAAAACCTTGAAGAATATATCATTTTTGCTATTGATATGGGTTTTTTTGTCTCACTGCCATGCTCAGCAGGAGGCACAGTTTACGCAGTACATGTTTAACAAGATGTCGTACAATCCCGGTTATGCAGGAACGTCGGGTTCTATATGTCTTACCGGTCTGTATCGTGATCAATGGATGGGATTGTCATTAGATCCACCTACCCCCGGGGGAAGTGGAGGCGTAACACCTCGTAACTTTTTGTTTACCTTTGATTTGCCTATATCATTTTTGCATGGCGGTCTAGGTGCTACTTTCCTTTCGGACCAAGTTGGTTACACGTCTTCTACTGCCATCAATATTGATTATGCATTTCATTTCAATTGGGCCATGGGTGTGCTTTCGGTTGGATTAGAGGCTGGAATTCTCAATAGCACAATGGATTTTGGTAATTATGTAGGAGGAGATGATTTGACAGGTGATCCTACAAATCCCACGGTAGGTTCAAGTGATGACCCCTTGCTTAAGGAAGGCTCTAAAAGTGATATGCTTACTGATTTCTCCTTTGGTTTGTTCTATCAAATTCCCGGTAGAGCCTATGTAGGATTATCAATGAAAAATCTTTTGGCAGCAAAGAGTGATGAATTGAATATTCAAAACACTAGATGTGTATATATGATGGGGGGCTATGAATATGCACTGCCTACAAGCCCGTCATACAGAATAATGCCGTCATTTTTATTGAAAACTGCCGATTTTTCGCTCTATCAAATAGATTTATCGTGCCTAGTGGAATACCAACGTTTGGTTTGGGGCGGTTTGTCGTATCGTGTTAACGATGCAATAGCTGTATTGGCAGGTGTGAATTGGAATAAGATGAGATTAGGTATATCTTATGATTTTACCACATCAGCATTAGGCGGAATTAGTAAAGAAGGTCGTAGTAAGGGATCTATGGAACTTTATTTGAGGTATTGTTTCAAGGTTATCATACCTCCGAAACCACCATCAAGTTATCAAAATACACGTTATTTATTGTAAAGTGTAACCTTATTGCAGAATTGTCGTAAAAGAAGAAACTATATATTAGAAAAAGAAACTTATTATGAATATTAAAATTCTTATCAATATGAAGAAAATAGTTTTAATGCTCAGCGGAGTGATGTTGCTATGGAGTTGTGCTACTAGTGACAAAGGAGAACTGACAGGAGTTAGAGATCGTCAAATATTTGAAGATATTGACCCTGTGGGAATGGTATTTGTTGAACAAGGAAACTTCATAATGGGCGGTGGAGCCCAAGACAATGTTTATGGAGTAACGTCTCCTTTAAGAACTGTACAAGTTGGTTCATTCTTTATGGATGAAACAGAGATAACCAACAATGAATACCGTCAGTTCGTATATTGGGTTAGAGATTCTATTGCTCGTAAATTATTAGGTGAAGCCGGTATTGAAGGTTTCTTAATAGAAGAAGATGAATATGGTGAACCTATTGAACCTGCAATTATCAATTGGGAAACAAAAATCGATTGGGAAAATCCCGAATTTCGTGAAGCATTAGAACCTCTATATTTTGCAGTAAAAGATAGATTTTACAATCGTAGATCTGTTGACCCTGCAAAGTTGAACTTCTTGTACTATTGGATAGATTATAGACAAGCAGCTATAAAAACAGATTTTTCTAATAGTCAAAAAGAAGAATACAAAGGAACAATGTTTGCAAACCGTCCAAAAGGTTTGAACGACAGAACTCAGATTATAAAGAAAGAAGTTATCAATGTATATCCCGATACTTTGTGTTGGATACATGATTACGTGTATAGCAATAATGATGATTATTCACGTCTATACTTCTCTTCACCAGCATACGATCATTATCCAGTGGTTGGTGTTTCGTGGAAGCAAGCAAAAGCATTCTGCGTTTGGAGATCTAACTATTTGAACAATTACTTGAGATCAATAGATTATTCAGAAATGTGTGATTTCCGTTTGCCAAGTGAAGCTGAATGGGAATATGCAGCACGAGGTGGTATATCAGATATGCCATATCCATGGGGAGGTCCTTATATCAGAAATATTAATGGTTGTTTCTTGGCTAACTATGAACCATTAAGAGGTCATTATGATGATGACGGTGGTATGAGAACATTGATGGTTGGACACTATGCTCCAAATGATTTCGGATTGTATGATATGTCTGGTAATGTAGCAGAATGGTGTGAAGACGCATATAATGAATCAATATACATTGTAGGTAATAGTTTATCTTTGGTAAATACCTATAATGCTGCTGATGATGATCCTCCAGCAATGAAACGTAAAGTTATACGCGGAGGTTCGTGGAAAGACCAAAAGTACTATATACAAGTACAAACAAGAACTTACGAATTCCAAGATACAGCAAAATCTTATATTGGATTCAGATGTGTAGATTCTTATTTGGGTCGTGTAAAAGGTGATTATATGAAGGCAGCATCTAATGTATATGCTTATTAATATAGAATATAAAATAAAAAACATAAACAGAACAAACAAAAAACATTAAATTATGAGTAAACTTGATAATTTAGTTCGTAGTAAGGGCTACAAAAACTTTATGGCTAAATTGTATGGTATCGGAGCTGCCATCGTGATTTTAGGTGCTATGTTTAAGATTATGCACTGGCCGGGTGCCGACCTTATGATTGTAGTAGGTATGAGTACAGAAGCTATCATTTTCTTGTTCTCTGCTATTGAGCCGTTGCACGTAGAATATGATTGGAGTTTAGTATATCCTGAATTGGCAGGAATGGATCATGGTGAAGCAGAACTTCACTCTGACGACGACGATGATGATTACGATGACGAAGAGGGTAGAGAACATATTTCAATTCATTCTGGTCGCCGTAATATGGGCGGTGTTGCTATCCAAATGAACGATCCATTATCACAACAGTTAGATAAAATGTTGGAAGATGCAAAAATAGGACCGGAATTACTTGAAAGTTTAGGAAAAGGAATGCAAAATTTAGCTGATTCGGCAAATTCGTTGAATGGTATGACTACTGCTGTTGCAGCTACCGATAAGTTCGTGTCCAATATGGATAATGCAGCTGAAGCTATAACAGAGTTGACAGATGCTTATCACCGTAATGCAGCTTCAATCAATAAAGATTCTGAAACTTCAGAAGCATACTTAGATAGCTTGAAGGATGCAACTAATTCTGTGGCTACTTTGTCAAATATATACAAGGAAACTGCTCAAACTCTAGCTAAAGGTGATATTTCTTATGTTGAAGAATTGAAGAAAATGGCTACTAGTTTGTCGTCAATTAATGCAATGTATGAAATTCAATTGCAAAATTCAACTTCTCAATTAGAAGCTACTAAACAAGTTCAAGATAAGATTCAGAATATGGTGGTTAATTTTGCAAACTCGGCTGATGATGTATTGAAATACAAAGAACAAGTTGATGCATTGTCAAGAAAAGTTGCGGAACTTAATAAAGTATACGGTAATATGTTGGCAGCAATGCAAACACGTATCTAATTCCGTGAAGTGTGATTAATCATTATATTTAACGAGTTAAAATAGAGATAGAATATGGGTGCTACAAATTGTCCGGAGACGCCCCGGCAGAAAATGATATCGATGATGTACTTGGTATATTTGGCGCTTTTGGCGTTGAATGTATCGGCGATGCTTTTGAATAGTTTTATCACCGTATCTGATACAATGGATAAATCTAACCGTGCTGTATTAGAGAAAGTGGAAGATACTTATACTAAGTTTGCAAATTTTGCTGTAACAAATCCTGAAAAAGCCGGAGACCATTATAAGAAGGCATTGGAGGTGAAGAGACTTTCTGAAGAACTTCGTGATTATATTGATAGTATCAAATATGATTTTATAGGTCAATTGGAAAAAACTGCCGAATATGAAGATACTGCAACTCATGAAAAGGTTAAGGTAGAGTTTATAGGTGAAGATGGTATTGTGGATATTCAGAAAGTGAAAGATGTTGTTGGTGCAGTAGGTGTTGGATTTATGAAACAGTTAAGTGCAGATGCTGCAGCTCAAAATCACTTCTTGGGAAATGGTGAGTTTAATGTAGAAAATGAAGAATTACGCTCTGTACAAATTCGTAAACATATTGAAAAGTACAAAGCTGATGTAAAAGCTGTTTTGTCAGATTTTCAAAATGTAGAATTTCCAGGACTTGAAGTAGAGGGAGAAAACTTTACTCTTAATGTTCATGGTCATGCAGAAAAAGGTGTATGGGAGCGTCATGTGTTTGAAAGTAATATTCCTGTTGCCGACGTTGTATTGCTTACACGTATGACTACAGATATTATGAACTGCGAGTTTGATTTGGCTAATATGTTGTATAAGGCTGTAAATGCTGACGACTTTAAATTTGACCAAGTACGTGCTCGTGTTATACCTAAAGCTACTACAGTAATGCAGGGTGACAATTATGAAGCTGATATTTTTGTTGCTGCATACGATTCAAAAGCAGATCTTCGTGTGAAGATTAATGGAAAAGAAATAGTAGGTGATGCGGCTGATAGTGGTTGCGTTCACTGGGTAGTAGGAACCGGTGGATTGGGAGCTCAAAAATATTCAGGAGAAATATATGTAAAGAAAGAATCGGGCGAAGTAGCATATCCTTTCAGTGGAGAGTATTTTGTAACTATGCCTAATGCGGTTGTTTCTTTAACAAATATGAATGTTATTTACGCAGGTATTGACAATCCATTCTCGGTATCTGTACCTGGCGTTAATAATAAAGATGTTTTTGTAACATCTTCGGCTGGTACTATACGTCCTGACCCTGAAGCAAAAGATGGTGGTTCTTATATCATCAATATAACCAAGATTGCTCCTATAACTATGACTGTAGAAGCTAACATTGATGGTAATAGAAAGAAAATGGGTGAATTCAAATATCGTTGTAAGAGTATACCTGTGCCAATCTTGAAATTCGGTAAGAATGAAGGTAATTGTTCAATGAAGCCCGAAGAATTAGAGGCTATTGGTGGTTTTAAAGTTGCAATGAAAGATTTTGAATTTAAGATACCTCCATTGAAAGTTACTTCATTTGCGTTCAATATTCAAGGTAGTGGAAAGTCGGAAATTGTAGCTAAAAATACCGACCGTTTCGATCCAGAAATGAAGAGTATGATAAAGAAAGCTCGTAGAGGCCAAAAGGTTTATATCGATGATGTAAAAGTGAAAACTCCTGATGGTAGAGTTCATACTTTGAATGCTGTTGTGAAGATGCAATAAATATGAAGTTTAATATGGGCCGCAAGGTCTGCTAAAAATAGATTAATATGAAAAAAATAGCGTTTTGTTTAGGATTATTCATTTTTTCGGCGATGAGTTATTCTGTATTTGCTCAGAATGTTGTGGATGCTGAAGAGAATGAAAACAATTTTGATGGTTTCTACGAGAAACATTTGACTTCAGAGAAGAAAGCTATTCCATTTGCTCCTGTTCGTGAGTCGGATGTAGTTTGGCAAACTTGTATTTGGAGAACTATTGATATGAGAGAGAAATTCAATCAATTTTTCTATTTTCCAATACAACGTGAAGAAGATGGCAATACTCAAAAGCGTAAGAACTTGTTTTATACGATTTGGGAAGCATTGGAAGCCGGCCAAATTGAAGCATACGATTCTGAAGATGATGAGTTCAAGAGACCTCCAATTGATTTTGAGACATTAAAGGCAAAGTATTTTCGTATAGATACTTCGGGATATACCGATGAAGATGAGGATGGAAATGAAATATGGGTAGAAACCTTTATTGAAAGAAAATTGAATGCTGAAGATGTTTATCAAATAAAATTGAAAGAGTATTGGTATATTAATAAGCAAGATACTCGTCAAAATGTGAGAATTGTTGGTTTGGCATTTGTGTATAACGATTGTAAAGATCGTGATGGAGAAAGAGAATGTAATCCGGTAACTCTATTTTGGATTCCTATGAACGATATGAGAGTACGCAATGTGTTGGTAAAACATGATGCATACGATGAATTTAATCAAGTTTCTCCTCGTTCTTATGATGACATCTTTATTCAACGTTATTTTGAAAGTTTCATAATTAGAGAAACTAATGATTATAACCGTTCTATTGCTGATTATTTGACAGGCGAAGATGCTTTGATAGAATCAGAAAATATTTCAGAACGTATATTCAATATAGAATTGGATATGTGGGAATATTAATCTAACGTATATTAGTAGAAAAACTGCCTTCTAATAAAAGGCAGTTTTTTTTGTGTATTCATGAATAGAAAGTCCAAAATATTATTTATCTTATACCTTTTTGGTGTTGCTCTCTATGCTCAGACTGATTATGGAGTGGGCAATTTCTATGACCGTTCGTTTGAGGGTGAAAGGAAAGCTTTGCTACGTGAACCGGTTAGGGGTACAGATGTTATATGGGAGACAACTATATGGAGGGTGATTGATTTTAGGGAACGATTTAATCAGTTCTTTTATTATCCTTATGAGAAAGAGGGTATAGAGGGACGTAAGAATTTGGCATATACTATATGGGATGCTGTTTTAAATGGAGAGATAACTGTTTTTGAGGATGATGAGTTTAAGAGACCTATAGACAATGAGGTACTGAAAAAACGCTATACTGTTATAGATACTTTGTGGTTGGAGATAGAAGATGAGGAAGGTATAACTGATTATCAAGCAGTAATTGTGCCCAAGGAATTCAATTCGGAATATATTTTTCAGTTGAAGGTGAAAGAGACTTGGTATTTGGATAAAGAGTTGTCGGATTTTACTGTACAGATAATAGGTATAGCTTTTGTTATGCAGGATGTTCGTGCTGACGAGGAAGGCGACTTGGAATTGAGAGGTGATGTAACGCTCTTTTGGGTGCCTCTGATGTCGCAGAAGGTAAAAAAACTGCTTGCAAATAGTTATGTCTATCGCGATTATAATTTAGCAAATCTTCCATCGTGGGAAGAGATTTTCTATACTCGTTATTTTAATAGTTTTATAATTAGAGAAGATAATAGGCATAATACTTATATCAACGATTATTTTTTAGGTATTGATGCTTTGAATGAGGCAGAGCGTATAGAGAATACAATATTTGAATTTGAGGACGAACTTTGGGAATATTGATACTACTATAAGGTAAGCCCCAATAGAGAAATGCAATTTTTAAATTCCATGTCATTTGGAAGATAAACAGAGGAAATTTTCTTGAAGTTTTTGTGGTTATTAGCCTCTTTCTATTTTTTTAATCGTATAGTAATCTGCTTTGTTCCGACAAAAGGGGTAGGTGATTTTCCGTCCTAATAAAATTTGAAAAACATTTGCAAAGCAAATTTTATATGTTGCCTTGCAAATATTTGTATAATATGTTCTTGCTTTATATTTTCAATCCTTTTACACTAGGTTTGGCTGCAACAAAGTCTTTGAGATAAAATGGTTCGAAGTATGCTATATCTTCAAACTTATGTTTCGAGTAAAGTTCCTCGGCTATTGTAGCCATACCTGTTGCTGATATTTTGAAGTCGGTGTCGAATGATACGTTGTTTTTGTTTTCCAACAAAGACCTGGTCTTGTCTGCTCCATCGCCAATAAAAATTATATTCTTGTCGGCTAACCATTCGTCGTATATAGATTCTGTGATTATATCGGCCGAAGTAGGACGTATGCAGTTTCCGTTGTTGTCGAATATTGCGGCGTATACTTCCATTCGTCGTGCATCTATCATGGGACATATTAGTCCTGTATGTTCGGGGTGTTGTGAAAGGTATCCGAGAGCCATGCTATGTAATGTGCCAACGGATAGTAAGGGTTTGTCTAAAGCATAGCATAGACCTTTGGCTGTAGATACACCTATGCGTAGTCCGGTATAAGAGCCGGGGCCACTGCTTACACATACTGCATCCAACATGTTGTATGACATATTGGCCTTTTCCATTAGTTCTTTTATAAGGATGGATAGTTTCGACGAGTGAGAGTTGGCTTCGCTACATTCGTTTATAGCTATTATTTTGCCATTTTGTTCTATTGCTGTCGAGCATATTGGTGTTGCTGTTTCTATAAGAAGTATTGTTGCCATAATTCGATATTGTTTTTTATAATTGATATGAAACACCACCGCTTATGCGTGGATTGTCGTCGGCATGAGGACCTGCCAATACGTTATATATCACTCCGCTATATATTGTTATATGTTCGCTTATGCGCTTGGTGTATCCTCCACCAATCCAAAAACCGGTAGCTGTTCCGTGGCTTTTACTTTCGGTAATGTTGTCGAACACTATGTATGGGTTGTAGGTATATTCGGCATATACATACATATTATCTACTATAGTGTAGCGGGCCGAAAGTCCGAACCCATAGCTGAAACGCGATACGTTATACTTGTTATCCCACGAGTATTGGCATATAAGGCCAAGTGAGGTAATAAGTTTTGGTATCGGGCGTAGGCTGAAGGTGGGTGATAGTTCTACTATTCCTGTACGATTGCCCACATTGAAGGCAAAGTTGCCACCTACTTCTACTTTGTTTTTGAACCACGATGTTTTTGTTTCTCTATTATTTTGCGAGTAGCCATATAGGCTTAGCAAGCATAACGATATACCTAATAATACTATTTTGCTATATTTATGTTTCATCTTTTTTAACTCTATTGTTCGTATATACAGATATATATAACTACTCCATCTCGTGGATATATTTTGCAAAGTTACGTGTTTTTTCTGATATTCTGCTGTATTTAGTTGGCTTTATCGTTGCCGCAGAATATTTTGAAACGGCATGTGCTACATGCATACTTTTTTGGTTTCGCCACAAATGGAGTATCTTTGTCCAATATTTCGCCTACTGTATGTTCGAGCATTGTTTGGAATTTCTTTATTGTATCTTCGGTTATCTCGTTGGTGATATTGTTTTTATCTCCGTCGTATATATATATATTCATAAATCCTTTTGATGGATGTTTCAACGGATAGATGCCTGCCTGCATGGTAGGGCTGATTATTTTCTTGCCCTTGTTGTTCCAGTATATCCAAGCATAGGTCATCACTTGGAACCATTTGTCGCTGATGTTTTCTTTTTCAGTTTCTAAGATATTTCCTTGAAGGTCTTTGTCTTCTACTTTGCCGCTTTTGTAGTCGGCAATGCGTAGTTTGTTATCAACGTATTCCACTCGGTCTATTGTTCCTGATATGTATGCCTTTGTTCCGTTGATGCATAGGTATTGATTGGGAACAGATTTCGACTTTCCGCCCCATTCCAATTCTATTATTTGTATGGATGTGCCATTGTTTATTTCATCTATTTGTTTGTTTACAAAGTCTATCACTCTGCGACGTGCTATACTTCTGAATAGGTAGCCGTTGCCTTCGTTGGGCATTTCGTAGCCTATGATGTCTGCTATGGCTTGTTCCAATATCTCATCGATGTTTTTTAGCTGTGTGTTAAGTATGTCGGCTCTTACAAATCCTCTGTTGAACTTCTCTTTGTCGAATATTACTTCCAATGCTCTGTGTATCACACTTCCCAATGTAGAATGTTCGATGTCTTCGCTTGGGTCTTTATCTTCTTTTATATTTAGTATCTTTTCGCAAAAGTATTGTAGGGGACAGCTGTTGTAGATATTCAGAGCCGAAGGCGAGAAACCTTTGTTGCTATTGGTGGCAATATCCATTATCCGTTTCATTATCTTTTCGGTTTTTTCCACCTTTTTAGGTTCGTTATCATCAGAGGTTGTGCTTTGCGGGTATGCCACCGTTTCTTTTTCTATCTTTATATTGGCGTATTTTGGTTGTAGTTCTTTCTCTATCTGCCCTATAAAACGGCTGGCTTCGCCTTTGCCGTTAGACTCCGAATCGGTACAGTATAGTAGCCATAAGTTCTTGCACCGCTGTATAAGGCGGTAGAAGTGGTAGGCATATATTGCATCGTTTTCCTTATAGGTAGGCATACTGTATTTATGTTTCAAGCTTAGAGGTATTATGGATTTCTTTGATTTGGCTTCGGGCAGGCGTCCCTCGTTGGCCGATAGTATCACTATATTGTCGAAGTCCAAACTACGAGTTTCCAGCATACCCAGTATTTGAAGGTTCTTCAGTGGCTCGCCTTTGAACGATATTCGGTATGACTGTGCTATTTTCAGATATATCTTTTTCAATGTGTCTAGGTTGTCCACAAAGTGGAATTGTTCCAATAGTTCGGCAAAGTGTGCCACTATTTTTGATAGGAAACTGAGTGATACTTGCTCCTTGGCAAAGGCACTGCTTGCAAATATTCCCGACTTATCTATAAGTGATATTACCTCTTGGCATATCTCGAGAAACTTTTTTGGCGACGATGCTTCGGGCGAAAACAGAAATTTTATGCTGTTGATATTACAGTTTGTCTCATCGGCCAAACTGTCTATATCAACATATATACTGTTCTTTTCCTGCATTTGGCGGGTTAACGTAAGGCGTATACTCTCGTCGTTGAGTATGGTTTTGATAAATATATTGGATATTATGCTTGTTATATCCTTGTGGAAGAAATATCTGTCTTTGGCGTTTATGTGTAGGTTAAATAGGTCTATTGCAAAACTATGTATGGCCGAGTATATGTATGGGAAACCCATAGTTACGTTTGCTACCGTGTCTTTGGGTAGGGAGTTGAGCATTGGTGTAAGCAGGGTTTCGTCGGCCAGCACTATGGCTGTGTTTCTGAATTTTTCGTCGTTCGATTCTTTTGTGCTTTCCATTTCTTGCAGTATAATGCCTGTAGCTTTGGCTTGTAGCACATTTTCCGGACACGACACTATGCGTATCTTCTTATCTTCTTGGCCAAAGAAGTTGTCGTACTCTTCCTCCAGTCCTCTTATTCCTTTTTGTCGCATATGGCGTAGGAAGTGCCCGGCTTCTTGTTGCTTATCTTTGAAATAGTAGTTGTCGCCATCGGTAATCATGGTGGCTTTGCCGCTATTGGTAAGGGCTTTTATTATTATCTCGTCGCATTGTTGCATGGCGTTAAACCCCACAAAGTATATTTTTTTCCCTTCGAAGTTGGGTAAATATGTATCTATGTTTTCGGCCACTTTGCGGTAGGCCATGCCTGCATAGGCTTTGCCCAGTGTTTGAAGGCGGTCGCGCAGTTTGATGTAGTAGAGGTGTAGTGATTCGAAAAACTTAAGGTAGTCTATCTGTAATTGTGTAAGTTCCTCGCCCGATACGTCCCATTCGCCAATGGCTTTAATGTCGTGGATGTTTCCAAACAAACTTTTGGCATCTACAAGGTTGGCATCAATCTCCGAGAAGTCGCGTAGCAGCATTTCGGCAAAAGGTATAAATTCGTTGAAGGTTTGATACTTGCTATTGCCTATTTCGCAGTGTATGCGAAAGAGCTCGAATAGCAGAAACACATTATCCACAATGTCCATCTCCGATAATTCGGCCACCAAATCGTCGATACATGTTATCGTGGGCATGAATATAGTACGGTCTACCAATGTTTTGAAATGTTCTTTCAGGAAAATGATGGGACGTTGGTTGGGAAATACTATAATGGTATTTTCCAAATCATAACCCTGCTCGGCTATTATTCTTTCGGCTACTGTTTTCAGAAAAGGTGTCATTGTTTTTGTAGTGTTTAGTTGATGTTGTGTTTGTTTGCAAAATTGTTTGCTGTTGCCAGCGTGTCGGGTTTGCCCACATCCATCCATTCTTCGGCGTTGTGCTTGTAGGCTTTTATGTTGCTATGGCGTGCCATGGCAATGTATTGTGGTATTATGGGGTAGGGGGCGGCGGGTGGAAGCCGGTCTGTAAGTTGCCTGCTTATCACATGTATTCCGCTAAATGCCAGTGGTACTACATTATCTTTTTGTTGAGGTTTTGCCCATATTGTCTCGCCTGTTTTGCGGTTGGTCCATCCGGCAAGGTTGTCCTCTGTGTCAAACAGCAGGTAGCGGCTTGTTTCTCTTTCGGCTACTGCCACTGTGGCCAAGGCACCGCTTTGGCAATGGCGGCGGTAGAGGTCGGAAAGGTCTATGGCCGAAAGCACATCTACATTGTGTATAAGTAGCGGTGTGTCTTGCACCAGTAGCTGCGAGGCTTTCTTGAGCCCTCCGCCTGTGTCGAGCAGTAGCTGCCGCTCGTCCGATATTACTATTTCGGCATCGAAACTATGGTTGGCTACAAAATCAATTATCTGTTCGCCAAAGTGGTGTACGTTAATTATCACCCTGTCGAAACCATGGTTTATAATATTTCTTATACATAGTTCCAACAGAGTGGTGCCATTTACCTCCACAAGGGCTTTAGGAATGTGGTTGGTAATGGGTTGTAGCCGTGTGCCTAAGCCGGCAGCAAATATCATCGCTTCCATATATTGTAGTAATACTTATTAGGTTTGCAAAGGTACGACAAAATATCGAGATGGCGAAGAATAATGCTATATTTTTTTGCCAATGGTTTATAAAATCCACTCCCTATGCGAGTAGTAGTATAGGGAGTGGACAAGTAAGCGTTATTTCTTTACAAACTTGCGGGTTATAACCCAGTCGTTGTTGCGAAGGGTTAGCATATATACACCCGGTGGCAGCGCTTCGATGTTCCACTGCGTGGCGTTGGCTTGCAGTTGCTTGGTTTCGATAAGTACGCCTTTGATGTTGCGTAGCTCGGCCGTGCAGCTTTGGGGCAGTTCTATGTTTAGGGTTGTAGTGGCAGGGTTGGGATGCAGGGTTATACCTTCACTTATCTCTGCCATATCTATGCCGGTGGGCAGTATGGTATCAAATATAGCAGTAAAAACAGTATCGCCCATAACCCGTATGGTTTGTGGGTTGTCGCAGTTGGGAAGGTTTTCCCAGCATACAAAGCGGTAGTTCTCGTTGGGGAAAGCTTGGATAGTTACGTAGCTAAACATATCGTAGTTGCCACTACCCGACACTGTTCCATATCCTTCCGGCTCCACCCTTACCGATACATTGCATATAGGCTCAGGAGCTTTTGTATATATAGGCAACATATATAAATCGGTATAGCCTTGTGGCCATTGAGTACGGTATTCTAATCCCACAGATGGATTGTGTGGATCGTCCTTAAATTCATACCAATTGGAATCGCCATAATGTTTTATGCTCGGGCGTTGATTTGAATGAAAATAATATTCAGGATTGGTATTATCTCCCAAACACTCTGTTGAAAACATTACCGGGATCTTTAAATATTCGCGAATTCTTCTATAATGTTCTTTTGAATATTTTTCCACCACAGTGAAAGGCTTGGAAATAGTAAGTGGTTCGCTGAAATAGTATTCATATACCCCCATTAGCGGATCCGGTATTCTTAAATGTGCTATAGACATAGAGCGATATACGGTGTCGTGGTTCAAACTTTGTATTTGGATAGAATCTTCTATTCGGCACCAATCCAATAATAACGTAGAGTCAAGGACTTTGAATTCTCTATATAAAGCCACACCATATATAGTTATGGTGGAATCTATCATGAATTTTTGAGACATTGCTTCTGTTGGGAGATATTGGGTTGAATCAAAGAAAATGAATTCAGCATAGAGATCATGTGCAGGATAACTACGGTGCATAATACTATCAAATGTCCCAGGAGCATAGTTCCACCAGTCCAACCCCATCGACCATTCTTTGAATGATGGTAGGTAAAGATAGTTTTCCGGCTGTATAGGTCTTTGATATACTTTGATGTATTCACCATCTTCGGATCTTATTGTATCTGTATTTTGTGCAGTAGCTGTGTTTCCTATCATTACCGCCAATACTATAGCTGTAATATATATTACAGCTTTATTAATTGTTTTGTTTATTATTGTATTTTTCATAGTTCTTATGTATTTAAATGATTCTTTACTTCTTTACAAACTTGCGAGTGATGGAAACATCCTTGTTGCGGAAGGTGATCAAGTATACTCCCGGTGGCAGAGCTTCGATGTTCCATTGAGCGTTGCCTTGCAGCTGCTTGGCATCTATAAGCACTCCTTTTATGTTGCGTAGCTCGGCGGTGCAGTTTAAGTTATTTGGCAGTTCTATGTTTAGGATAGTAGTGGCAGGGTTGGGGTGGATGGTTATGCCTTCGTTTATCTCTGCCATATCTATCTCTGTAGGCAGTATGGTATCAAATATAGCAGTGAAAACAGTATCGCTCATAACCCGTATGGTTAAAGGGTTGTCGCATAGAGGGATGTTTTCCCAGCATACAAAGCGGTAGTTCTCGTTGGGGAAAGCTTGGATGGTTACGTAGCTAAGTTTATCGTAGTTGCCACTGCCCGATACCGTGCCATAGCCTTCAGGCTTGGCTTGTACCGACAAACTGCATATAGGCTCCGGTGCTTTGTTATAGATAGGTAGCATATATAGGTCGGTATATCCTTCCACACTATAGATATTTTGATTTTCTATATATGGATCATCTATGTATTCATACCAATTGGAATCGCCATAATGTTTTATGCTCGGGCGTTGGTATGAATGAAATTCATATTCAGGATTATTAAAAACTAAAGATTCTGTTGCAAACATTTGCGGTACCCTCCGATATTCCCGAATTCTTCGATAATGTTCTCTTGAAAATTTTTTCAACACAGTGAAAGGCTTAGATATAGTAAGCGGTTCGGCAAAATAATATTCATATATACCCCGTGTAGTATCCACTACTCTTAAATGAGCTATAGACATGGAGCGGTACACGGTGTCGTGGTTCAAGCTTTGTATTTGTATGGAATCCTCTATTCGGCACCAATCGAGAAATAGACTACTGTCATCTACTTCAAATTCCCTATATAAAGCCACACCATGTATGGTGATGGTAGAGTCTATCATAAATTTTTGGGATATTGCTTCTGTAGGACGACTATAGCTTGAATCGAAAAAACCGTAAGAAGTAATGAAATTGTGGCCAGGGAAAGCATTAGTACACGTAGTATCATCAATTCTCCAGGGAGTATAATTCCAAAAATCCAATCCGAACGACCATTTTTTGAATGATGGTAAGTAAAGATAATTTTCAGGATGTGCTGGTTTTTTATACGCAATCATACCATTTTCATCTGTTGTTATACCTTGTGCAGTAACTGTATTTCCTATCATTACCGCCAATACCATAGCTGTAATATATATTACCGCTTTATTAATTGTTTTGTTTATTATTGTATTTTTCATAGTTCTTATGTATTTAAATAATCAAATTTTGTTGTAAATGACATATTCCTAATAGGAACGAAACAAAAAAACGGTGGGTTTGGCTGCGTTTTTGGTAGGAAAACACGTATCCCGTGCGTCCTATTGCAGCCCTTGCTTAGGACGCTTACGTGAGTATAGTATTCTGGTTGCTAGAATAATACCCGTGGGGCGATATGTCATAACATTGCATGTCATGCTATTTTTATCTGCAATTTTATTTTGCAAACTTATAAGTTTTTTTTCAAATATGCAAATGTTTTTGCATTATTTTTCGTTGGCAGAAGTGTTTTTATGATAAGATTTGCATGCGGTTATAGGTAGCTATCGGTGGCAAATGCGGGCTGTTTTTTGACTAGATAGCCCTGAGGAAGTTTTTCATCCCTATGGTATTTTTCTCGCATACCTACCGGTTTTATTATCCACTCCCACAGCGAAATTAAAAACCAAACTATGATTTTATCAAATCATGATTTGGTTTCTTTAAATCATGGTTTGATTTATAGAAATCATAGTTTGGTTTAAATAAATCATGGTATGGTTTAAAGAAATCGTGGTTTGATTTTAGATTTTATGGTAGGGTAGGCAATTTTTTCGAGCCTACTCCGTTATATTTTACATACCACCTTTTGGGAAAATGGGTGGGTGATTATTGTTTAACAAGCACTGCAATTATTATGGCAAACTATGTAAAAAGAGAACTTCCCAACCTGCATGGCGAAGGTAAGAAGAAGGCGTATTATAAGATAGAAACCAATAGGAATTTTGGTTGCGACGAGCTGGCAGATTATATGAGCAAGTCCGGTATGGGTATGCCCAAGGCAGCAGTAAAGGCTGTGTTGCTTCAGTTATCGTCGGTTATGGCCAATTTTTTGGCATTGGGCTACACCGTTTCTATTGATGGATTGGGTATTGTGAGCTTAAAGATAGGTCCGAAAAAGAACAAGCGAGGCAGCGATGCCTACGATTTTGATAACAAGCTTACGCCTTCCAACCTGGAGGTTACGGGCGTAAACCTTAAGGTGGATAAAGATTTTTTGAAAGAGATAAACCGCCAATGCGAATTGGAGAACAAAGGTGTAAGAAACATCAGACGTTCGAAATATACTGCCGAAGAGAGGTTGAAAAGAGCCAAAGATTATTTGTTGGAAAATATGTTTTTGAGAGTCAAGATGTATGCTTATATCAACGACCTGTCGGTTTCTGTGGCACAGAGGGAGCTGAAAAAATTGGCCGAAGACCCCGTGTCGGGCATAACATTCGTTGGCCGCGGAGCCTCGAAGGTGTATGTTTTAAGCAAAAACGGTATATAATATATATATGGTGTACATCGGCAAGGCGTAGGGCAAAGCCTGGGGTGGGGGATGGTCCCTGCAGATGCTTTAAAGTGCTGATAATGGCTTGAATAAGCCTGATGTGGCAGATGGTGGCACTGCCCGACGATAAAAAACATACGCTAAAATGCCGAAATATGGAAAAAAATGTGTAAGTTTGCAATCTGAAATTAATAATTCAAAAATAAATAATAAGATGTCTATAATTAAAGCATTCAAAGGATTACGTCCTCCTGTAGAAATAGTAAAAGAATTGGCTTCACGCCCATACGACGTACTTAACTCGGCCGAAGCTCGCGTAGAGGCCGGCGGAAACCCACACTCATTGTTGCACGTAACAAAAGCTGAAATCGACCTTCCTGAAGGAACCGACGAACACAGCCAAGAGGTTTACGACAAGGTAGTAGAAAACTACAATATGTTTAAAAAGAATGGTTGGCTAGTACAAGACGAAGAAGAAAAGTTGTACATCTACGCTCAAACCATGGACGGTCGTACTCAATATGGTATCGTTGCTTGTGCTCATTCCGAAGACTATATGAACGGAATAATCAAAAAACACGAGCTTACTCGTAAGGATAAAGAAGAAGACCGTATGATTCACGTGCGTATTACCAACGCTAACGTTGAACCTGTGTTCTTTGCTTATCCTGCTCATAAAGAAATCGACGCTATAGTTGAAAACATAGTAAAGAACCAAAAACCTGTATACGACTTTGTAGGTAAAGAAGATGGTTTTGGACATACATTGTGGGTAATCGACGATAAGAAAACTATCGATCGCTTGGTAGAAATATTCGACAAGGATATTCCTGCTATGTACATTGCCGATGGTCACCACCGCTCGGCTGCTGCTGCTTTGATTGGTCAAGAAAAGAAAGCTCAAAATCCTAACCATACAGGTAAAGAAGAATATAACTATTTCATGACTGTTATATTCCCAGATAATCAATTAAAGATTATTGACTACAACCGCGTTGTAAAAGATTTGAATGGCCTTTCGAAAGACGAATTCCTAGCTGCTTTGAACGAAGCTTTCGTAGTAGAAAAGATGGGTGCTGAAATATACAAACCTTCTAAACTACACGAATTTAGCGTTTACATCGATGGCGAATGGTACAAACTTAACGCTAAACCTGGTACTTATAACGACAACGATCCTATCGGAGTACTTGACGTAACTATTCTTTCCAACTTGGTATTGGATAAAATATTAGATATTAAAGACCTTCGTACTTCTAAACGTATCGACTTCGTAGGCGGTATCCGCGGATTGGGCGAATTGAAACGCCGTGTTGATAATGGTGAAATGGTAGCTGCTTTTGCTCTATATCCAGTATCGATGCAACAACTTATCGACATAGCCGATAGCGGTAACATTATGCCTCCAAAAACTACTTGGTTTGAACCAAAATTGCGTTCGGGTCTTGTAATTCACGAATTGGCTTAATACAATTTTTAGAATTATATTATATAAAGGTGCTTTGCCCTGTGGCAGAGCACCTTTTTTTCTTTGACCGAAAGGGTGGGAGTGTGATTCTTGGAGGCCTACAAACTATATATTTATTTGCTTGTTTATACTTTTCAAACTATAAATATCTAAAGGAATGCAAAAAGTATTGTTGAAAGAGTTTTTGGATAGCGAGAAATCGTGCGGATTTATATTGGTGGTTTGTGTAGCCTTGTCGCTTTTGCTGTCGAATATGCCTATAGGTGACGCCTATCAAGCTCTTTGGCAGATGGAGCTTTTGGGCCATAGCCTTGTACATATCATCAACGATGGATTTATGACTCTCTTTTTCTTACTTATAGGTTTGGAACTTGAGCGTGAGATATATGTAGGCGAACTTAGGCGTTGGCATGATGCTGTTTTGCCGTTGTTCGCTGCAGTGGGAGGTATGTTGGTGCCGGCTGCAATATATTATATGGTTACGAGTGATACCCCTTTTGTTGGAGGGGTAGGCATACCCATGGCTACCGATATTGCTTTTGCTATAGGTATATTGTCGTTATTGGGCGGTAGGGTGCCGCCGGCATTGAAGATTTTTTTGGTGGCTTTGGCCGTTATCGACGATTTGGGAGCTATATTGGTTATAGCCATCTTTTATGCCACCGATATAAGTTGGATGTATCTCGGGTTGGCACTGCTTGTGTTTGCGTTTCTACTTGTGCTCAACAGGTGCAATGTTCTTAGACTTTGGCCCTACCTTTTGGGAGGTGTGGCAATGTGGTATTTTATGTTGCTTTCGGGTGTGCATCCCACACTTTCGGGTGTACTGTTGGCTTTTGCCATTCCTTTTCGCGAGCATAGCTCTACAGCGCCCTCGTATCGCTTGCAGCATTACCTTGCCAAGCCCATTGCCTTTGCGGTGTTGCCTCTTTTTGCTTTGGCCAATACGGCTATTGCTTTTGAAGGTGGAGGGTTTGCAAATATGTTTTTGCCTTCGGGAGTAGGGGCTTTGCTGGGATTGTTGGTAGGGAAACCTTTGGGTATAATGTTGTTTGTGTTTATGGGTGTATGGCTTGGAGCCGCCACCAAACCCAGGGCTTTGAAGTGGAAATATATATTAGGCGTTGGACTGCTTGCCGGTATTGGCTTTACGATGTCTATATTCATCACACTGCTATCGTTCGACAGTATGCCGCTTATATCGGGCACAAAAGTGGCTATATTGCTGGCATCTTTGCTTTCGGGTATATTGGGATACGTATGGCTTGCTGTGGTGTTGCCATACAGCGATAAGTAAAAAAAAGACCATTCTCATTGAGAATGGTCTTAGTGACTCCGACAGGATTCAAACCTGTAACCTTCTGATCCGTAGTCAGATGCTCTATTCAGTTGAGCCACGGAGCCGTTTGATTTCGTTTGCAAAAGTACAAACTTTTTCTCATACTGCCAAGAAAAATCTTTCTTTTTTTTCGTCTTTTCTTAAAAGATGTTGCTTTATAGGATGTTACAACTATAAAATATTTTGCCCGATATGGCAAAAAACTTGTTTTTGGGCGTGTATTTGTCAAGAACTATCCTCTTTTTAGCCATTTTTGACCATCAAAATCAAAGTTTTTGTCTTTCGAAGCAAAAAAATGCTGTAATATGTTGTGGCATATTATCTTAGGTGGTATATGTGCTGTTCGGATAGGCTATTGCATGAGTTTGTAATGAAACAAATAATAAAGAGACCCCGAAGTTTATTATCGAGGTCTCCTATTATGGTTGTTCTTTTTTGGAAAAAAGTCGATGATTGTTTCTTATTCTTCAATGTTGGAATGTACCACATATTTTCTCCATTTCTGTAGTACGGTTTCCATATCGTTGGGCAATTCCGATTCGAAGTGTAGAGTTTTCTTGGTTGTAGGATGTACAAAACCTAATATTTTGGCGTGTAATGCTTGGCGGGGCAACAATTCGAAACAATTGTTTATAAACTGTTTGTACTTGGAGAAAGTTGTTCCTTTCAGTATTATATCGCCACCATAAGTGTCGTCGTTAAACAATGGATGCCCGATGTATCTCATGTGTGCCCTTATCTGATGTGTACGTCCGGTTTCTAACACACATTCCACCAATGATACGTATCCAAATCTTTCTAATATTTTCCAATGTGTTACGGCATGTTTTCCTTGGTCGCCGTCGGGAAATACGGTCATTATCTTTCTGTCTTTTACAGAACGTCCCAAGTTTCCTACAATAGTACCCGAGTCTTCGGCAAAGTCGCCCCATACCAAGGCGTTGTACTTGCGTTCGATTGTATGTTCGAAGAATTGTTTGGCCAAATACGTCTGAGCCATTTCGTTTTTGGCAATAAGTATAAGTCCCGATGTGTTTTTGTCTATACGGTGTACCAAATAAGGTATTACCGGCGAGCCATCGCTATTGGTCTGACCTTGGAAATGGAAGGTTAGTGCGTTGAGCAAAGTGCCGGTATAGTTTCCATATCCCGGATGTACCACAAGGTTTGGCTGCTTGTTTATCACTATTACATCGTCGTCTTCATACACTATATTTAAAGGTATGTCTTGTGGTATTATTTCTATTTCTCGTGGAGGTTCGGGTAGAAGTACGCTTATCACATCGCCTGGCTTCACTTTATAGCTGGGCTTGATAGGTTTGTTGTTTACCAAAATACAGTCGGCTTTTGCTGCGTTTTGTATCTTATTGCGCGATGCTCCTTCTATGCGAGCCATCAAGAATTTATCTATACGTAAAAGGCTTTGGCCTTTGTCCACTACCACACGATAGTTCTCATACATTTCGCCATCGTCGTGTCTTTCTTCTATTTCTTGTAATGTTTCGTCTATCATTGTTGTATATGTGCTTATTTTGATATGATGATTTTTGTTGTATAATGTTGTTTTGTATTGTTATCTACAGCTTTTATCATATAAAGTCCGTTGGCAAACTCTGCTGTGCTTATTTCATTGGAGAGAGGTTTGGCATAAATGCATTTGCCTTGCATATTATATATGTATATAGTGTAGTTTTCTATCGGACTATCGTTGGGCATGCTTACAAATATTCTGTCTTTTGCCGGATTGGGGTATGCTTTTATTGTTTGGGTTTCAACCATAGTGTGGTTGTTGTTTATGCCCACAGTGGCTTTTGCACCAAAGTATGGTCTTATCATCAATGCTCCGGATAGGATACTTTGCTGCCATTCCATGCCGGTTTTGTAATAAATATGTTGTCGGGCATCGTTGTTGCGGTCGAAACCAAGATTTATAAACGACCTCGAATGTTGTTCAAAACCTACATATATAGTGCCGTTTACCTTCACTCCACGTTCTAATACATAACGTTTGTATTGGTTCATTTCGCCAAATTTTGGGTAGCAGTATTTCTCGCTTTTATATATAATCGTTCCGGGTGTTCCATTGTTGTCGTCCCATATTGTTATATAGAAAGGTATTTCAGAGTTTTCGTTGTTCATTGTTTGGTTGAAAAACATATCAATTGCAGTGAGAGTGTCGGTGGTGTTGAGTTTAAACTTGTATGCCAGCATCATCACATTATTCGACGATGTAAGTCCATAACCGTTTTCGGCACTGCCATCGTCGTAGGCATAATAGTTGTCGAATATTTGGTTGAATACTATTGTATCGTTCTCTGCATGAAGGTCGCCGGTGATACCGTTCTTTATTATATGTTTTATTTTAAATATCGATGGCGAGTTTGTGTTTACCGTAAAACTGAAATCTATTGGAGGATTGGCGTGAGCCTCTGCTGTTTGGTACTGTCCCGAAGGGAAAAATGGCGATATATTGTCGTGCCCTCCGCTATAGGTGTTCACCACGCTGCCATTGCCTTGTTCCACCACATACGAGTAGTTGCATTCCAAAGCGGTGGAATATAGGTTTGTGATAGTAAGTTCGGCATTGGCTTTCATGTTGCTTTGGCGAAATTGTTTCGACGGCATGGCATTATAATCTTCCAAAAATGATGGTGCCGGCAAAACAAAAGCGATGTCTCTTATCGTACTATCGGTACATGAGCGTAGGTTGTTTATATATATATAATCGATGTTCCATTGGTCTGTATTGCCTGCTATTCCGGGTTTTGCACTATTGTCGAGCGAGCAGTAGTTTCTGAAACGGAACCTAAAGGTATTTGAAAAGTAAGTGCTATCGGTTATTGCGATGCATACATATTTGAAAAATAATCCGGTATTTGCATATAATGTATCCAATTCAAATCCTGCCGATGCCCACACTGTGTTCCATCTGTTGTATTTGGCATCGAAAAAGTCGAGCATAAGCGAATCGTCCACAGAAGGTGCGTTGCCTACTCTTTCCCACATATTGCCGTATCCACCACCCGGCTGGAAGTAAAAACTTAAGTATATGGAGTCGGCAGCCGTTACGGCTTTTTTGTATGGCACAAACAGCGAGTCGAGCCTTATGGGATTTGATGTAAGAGTATCGGCAACAAAGAGCGAGGTGTTGGCGGTACTATGCAAATTGCCATACCTATCTAATGCATCCAATGTGGCTACACCTATGGTAGGAGGAAATATTGCGTAGGACGAGTTGATGTATGCATGTTCGTCACTCCACAATAGGCTGTTTGGATAGCCGTTATAGTTAGAAAAATCGTCAAAAAAAGGAAGTTGCAATATGTTATCGGACTTGGGTTGTTGTTTTGTTTGTTTGGCAAGCTGTTGCAAAACAGCGTTGCTCTCGAGTCCTACAAGCGATTCCTGTGCATACAACCAATTGACACAAAAGTATAAATACAAAACACAAAACACATTTTTCATTCGCATAATTACCATCAAAATACTATTAAAACATTAAAAAAAATCGCTTACTCTTTCTTTGTCAGGCCACACAATATTATTATATGGCCTGACTATGCATCGCTTTGTGGTCCTACCAATTGAAAGTAGTTTCGCTTTCTTCGTCAACCACTTCTTCCTCAACAATGGTGGATGTATCTATCTCAAAATTCTTGACCAACTTGTTGAAATCTGTTGTATTTTCCGATTCGTACCATATTTCAACAGTTGAGCCCAATTGTACTCTTGAACGTCCGTTGTAGTTAGGTGATTGCTTTGCCACACGTACATAACGTGGATCAACATCGGCGGGATAATGTTCTTTGCCAACGTTTAGCGATGACGAAATGATTGTTCTACGAGCATCTTCGGGAGTTTTGCCCAATACAAATGGAACAATGGTTACAGACTCTTCCTGAATGTTACCTTTTCCAACGGTTAGGTCGATAAACGAACCTTTCTCTACCATAGTGTTTTCTGATACCATTCGGCCTTTATGGTATTGTTCAAGCACAGCATTTTTAAACTCGCTTTCCACAAAAGTAAGTTTGCCGCCTTGCAAACCGACTCCTTCCAATTCCGATATTGCACGCCTAACGGTCATATCTATAACATCCGGTACATGAATTTTTTCGGGGCTGTAGGATGATATTGTAATGTATATTTTACGTCCGGGTTTGACATTTTCGTGCGCTATGGGGTCTTGAGTAAGTACAATTCCTCCTTCGCTATTGGCTACAAAAACAGAATCTATAACAATAAATTCCAATTGCGACGACTCCGGAAAGGAACTCAAATCGGATACGTTGTGCCCTACAATTTCGGGAACACTAAACTCCTGCCCATGGCGGCTATAATGTTTCAAAAAGAAATATACACCTATAAGAATTATTATACTGATGCCAAACATCAACAATAAGTGCTTAAATAGCGGATACTTGTAGAAGAATTCTTTAATATTCATGGTTTTATATAAATATATCTGTTTTCGACACAATTTTGAATTTAAATAACTCAAAGTATGTTTTATTATTGTTTGAAAAGCAAATAAATTGTTGCCTTTATATTATTGCGGCAATAAAAATGCAAACTTGTGGATGAAAAGAAGGTTTGGAACATTAGTCAACGTCTAAAAAAATAGCAGTATATCGTCAACCTACTTGCAATATATCGTCAATCATTTTGCAATAGGGTATAAATATAATTCATTCTATAGCTCTAAAAATAGCTCGTGATGTAGATAAATCTTGCTCGTGATGTATGCCGATTTTCCTCGCGAGGAAAATCGGCATACATCACGAGCAAAAAAAACTTCGTTTTACAGCAGCGGAACATTAGGATTATTAATCATTTTTTATTTGTTCGAATATGCCGGTTGCCGTTGTTTGACAAAGGTGTTTTGCTTATGATATGATGAAATCGCATGCACAGCATTTGGCCGGCCATCGCTGCCAAAGAATATCAAACCTTGGCAGTATACACCATGTGATTATGTGATTATGACTTAAAAAAACTTTTTTGTTTGCACAACTTTTATATCATTTTCTCGTTTTTAGGGCAATCGATAATGACAAATAAATTGTTTATAACAATAAAGAAAAACAGTGTGTAACCGTATTTAAATATAAGACTTATTATGGAAGAAATTATTGTAGGAATAGATTTTTCGAGAGGTTCGGAATGTGCAATAGAACTAGGTGTAGACATTGCCAACCGAATGATGCAAGATATGAAGTTGGTATATGTGATATCCGAAACCGAAGATGATAAATCTTTGAAAAAAGATATTGAAAGCAAAATAGAAGCATTGATGTCTAAATACAGTCCGTTATTGCTCAAAACCAAGATGGACTATGCGATAAGATGTGGCAAGGTTTCGCAAGAATTGGCATCGATAGCCAAAGCCGATGAAGCCACAATGGTGATAGTGGGAACCCACGGAACCTCGGGCTACGAGAAAGATTGGATAGGTCGCAACGCCTACAAAACCATAGAAGATACCGAATGTCCGGTAATAACGGTGCGTGAGAATTTTAACTTCAACAAGGATTTGGAACGTATAGTGGTGCCCATCGATAGCTCTATGGAAACCCGACAAAAGGTGCCTATGGCTTCCAAAATAGCCAAACTGTTCAACTCAAAAATACATATATTGGGATTATATACATCAGAGTCGATAATGCCAATGGTAAATAAATATATAGAACAAGTAGAGAAATTTTTGCAGAAATACAGTATAGAATATACTACCGAAAAGATGGGTTGCGAAAACATCACCGATGCTACATTGGAATATGCCTATAACATCAATGCCGACCTTATTGTGATAATGACCGAGCAGGAAAAGAGATTTTCCAACATAATACAAGGCTCGTATGCACAGCAAATGATACACCGCTCAATGATACCAATCATGACCATACATCCCGAGGAAATAAACTCGGCTGCACGATAGTAAGATTTTTAAATATTATTCGGCAATAAAGAAAAGATATTTGCGTTAAAACGAAATATTAATTGATAAAGTAAACGAATAAAATACACTATAATGAAACGTGTGATAATATATCTGCTCTTGGCTATGGTGGCATCTAACATCTATGCTCAAAAAAGAGG
>JAGCLZ010000062.1 GCA_017646685.1 Bacteroidales bacterium
AGATGAAATAATATCAAGCTTTTATGTTGGCCGAAATAAAACAGCAAGAGAATTGAAAAGCAAGTTGGAACAGCTGCCACCAATCAAAAACAGAGTAGAGATAACAAGCTGTAGCACTGCCGAACTAACAGCCTATTTTTGGAATGATTGGTTGGGATTGGTAGAAGAGAAGGTTCAAGTGCAACGAGAAGGCTCATCTGTGAAATTTATATTCACACAAGAAGAACAAGACTCAAAAGATATGACGGGCAATGTGTTGGCACCTTATCATTGTGGAGTGATATTTGAATAGGAATGGTAGGTTATTATTAATGACAATTTTTAGAAACTAACATATATATTAATCTTTAAACAATTTGTTTTTATGAAAAAAATATGTCTAACACTATGTTGTGCCTTTTTGTTTGCAATAGGGCACTCTCAAGTTTATAATGTGAAGATTGCAAATGAGAAAATGAAATCTGGATATAAATATGAAGATGTTCAATTTGATTTGCAAGAATATAAAATAAACGATAGTTTAATTCTTCAAGATTTGGAAAAAGCAATAGGTATTCTTTCTCGCTCTAGTTCCTCTTATGTATGTATGAGTTTTAGAGAACGAGGTGGAAATGACAATCACAAATACTCGGGAGACTCTTTAGGTATTTATTGTACACCTGTTTATGATAAGCCATATCTTTATCAAAATTTAAAGGGTTATTTTATGTTTGGTGAACGTATTGTATTGATTTATTCAATTCGCCCATCTTTTTTTGTCAAAACGGGGAAGCGAAAAACTTTTTCTTACAAAAAGTGCTCGTATAGATTATTTGAAGACAGATGGCTCGAAGAAGCCCCTGATGATGCTTTTCCTGCATGGGAATTGATATACGATGGCAAAAGAATTTCAGTAGATAATCCACCTGATAGTAATTTGCTCAAAGAATACGGCTGGTTGGATTAAGACAACTTCCAAAAATTGATTTGATTCCGATTGGCTATTAAAAAGGGATAAATTTGTCCCTTAAAATAACACCCTATCATCAATCTCTTGGCAATAGGGTGTCATCGTCGTGATGGTATACCGTCAAATTTCTCGCAATATACTACCATGAAACTACTACGCGATCCGGGTAAAATACATCACGATGTAGATAAAACTATCTCCCGATGCCGCACAAAAATCCTCGCGAGGAAAATTTCACAACCTCGTGACGAAAAATATTTACCTCAATACTCAGGACAAAATACATTTATATCAAGAAAAATATGTAATTTTGCAAATCGAAAAACGATTAAAAACATGCTACAACCAAACACAAATATAAGCTCGAAATACAGGCAAGAAACGCAGTATAGGTATGTGAAAAATAGCGGTTTTATTGCTTTAACCTCTGCCGGGAAAGAAAGAGGTTCAGAGACAGGTTATTCCTATTTCGGAGCACGGTATTACGATTCGGATTTAATGAGTGGTTGGCTTAGCGTGGATTATAAAGCGGACAATCTTGTGAAGTTGGTAGACACGGATGGTGAAAAGCTAAGGTATACAGCCGTAACAAGTCAGGGATTTAAAAAGAAATTTATAGCATGTGTTTTATTTGGAATTATATATACATTCTTCCCAATTAATGTGATTTCACAAAATGATTCTATTCAAAGGATTGTTGTTAAATACATCGAAATGAACGATCTATATCCTGTTAGAATAGATAATGCTATGTTTGAACAAATAAATCCTAATCAGTTTGAATGTGTTTTAGAAAATGACTGTCTAAAATTGTTTCAAAACAACCTAAACAATTTAAAACAAGCTGATCCGGAATTTCAAAAAATTGATATTCGTAGAAAGATTGAAATAACGTATTTTAGTGGTAAAATAGTTGAATTATATATAGATAGATTTCATATTTTATACAATGGAATTATATTCATATATGAGGGAGAATTGCGAAATATGATAGAGTCTTTAATTACGAAAAGTTTGAAACAATAAAATTCATAACAGTAAAATGCAATCAAAAAGTGTTCAAAACTGTTTTGTGATTTTTTTTTTCGTTACAACTTCATTCAATAAGAGTAATTTTACAATAATGGCAAAAGGAGACAAATTATATTACAAAGCATTACATCTTGCAGAGGAAGAGGATTACAATTATCAAGATGTTCTTCATTTATTAAATGAATCCATAAGGTTAGGCAACAAGAAAGCTTCGTATGCTTTGGCTACATGGTACTTGAATGGCTTTAATGTAAGAAAGGACTATAAAAAGGGATTTTCGCTTCTTCAGAATGCAATTCAAGGTGGAAGGGAAAATAATTTTATATTGTATAAAAACGCTTTGTTGGATATTGCGGTTTGTTATGAATTGGGCAATGGTGTTCAAAAAGACAAACAGAAAGCATATTATTATTATTTATTGGCAGCCTTAAATGGAGACGAACAAGCAAAGCAAGAATTATCTCGTTGTCTTTATCATGGAATAGGAATTAAAAAGGATGAGGATTTGTCATTATTAATAGATGAGTTTGTATTATAGCAAAAGACAAAGCAAATGTTTTCGACGAAAAATTTGTTTTCCGCATTTCTTGTTTCTGAAAATATAAATAATTCAATTTATTCAACAGGTAGACTATGAAAAAATCATTACTATTATGATTAATATATTTCTCATGAGTTCTTTTGGGAACAAGGTATTGTGATTTGGTTGGTAGATACGAATGTAAGAGAGTTTACAAAATTTGAAGACAAAAATTGAAAGTTCTTATGAAGTTAAAGTTAGATGTCATATTATATAAATCAAAATCAATTATACAAAAACGATGAATAAATATCTGACAATTATATTGCTGCTGATTTCTCATTGTGCTATCTCGCAAGAGATGAAATGTCACATAATTACAACAAATTATCCTGTAGGCAGTCGGTTATCTCGTTCTGTTATTTCTGACGAAAATGGATTAGAAAGACAACGTTTCTTTTTATTCAATGACGCAAGTTGTAATAAGTATTATGTATTTGATTCATACAATATAATGTTTGAAGAGGCTTGTACTACATCAGATTTTCAGTATATTGGTTTTAGTGGAAATGTCCTTATTGGCTATTGTGATAAAAATGATTCATTATCGTTTATAGATTATTCAACCAAGCAAGCTATTCAATCAAATAGTTATTCCAATGACTTTATCAGAATATTAAAGTATGTCGGCCAAAAAAGACTTTCAGTATCCAATATCAGATTCTCAGTTAGTCAAAATGGTGTTTTAGCATTTGTTGATCAAGGAAAAAGCGTTGTAACACTGGCAGAGTATAACTCTGACACTTTATCAAGAATTGATATTTCTATACATTACGACAATGGGCTATTCCAGTGGTCCGACGCTAGTAATCTTGTTGCAGCAAACGCTAATATTATAGACGAACATGGGACAATGATGTTTAATGTAATGACTTATAATTATGATACAAAAACATTATCATCTTCTGAAAAAGGATCAAAATCCTTTGCTGATGGTATTTTCTATCATTCTGATAAAGGTTACTTATTCAAAAAAGGAAATAAATTAATGGTTGGAGATGATTTCTCAAAACCAACCATCACATTCACTCTTCCGGCAGAGATATTGTATATCTATGAAGTAATCCCACTATCGGAAAATAGATTTCTTATATCGGCGGAACGCAGCAAATTAGGCGCATATCCTTTTGTAGTTTTGGAAGTTGACAAGCTTTAAATTACTAAATAATATTATATACAACTTAAAAACATAGAACTTTACAACTTATATTGTATCGCATTTCAGAATGATTTAGCAAACTCTATATATTGCCAAACCAACACTTGTAGGTAGACGAACTTCAATAATGTATAAAAACAAAAAAATACTGCTATGAAAAAAATCCTTCTTATGCTAGTAATCATGGTTGAGATTCTGCAATTAAGTTTTGGTGATGCCATTACAGATACCTTGTTTTAAAACTATGTCATTTACGAGTCAAAAGTGTGCGGTTTACGACTCAAAACTATGGGAGTTTCGGTGCGTAAACCACATGGTTTTGCAAAGGCTGTGCCAAACAACAAGATAACGAGTATGGCTGTAGCCTCTAGTAGTCTTGTGACAACAAACTATGGATAGGGCGAAGATAGACTAATAACTATTAATTGTTAACGACTAACTGAGAAAAAGCATTACGTTATATCCTCCCTTTACTGCTACATGTAACAAAGAATAGTTAGTGCTTATAATAAAAAAGCCAACTCCTTATAAATTAATTAGATTTTGGGGTTGGCTTTTATTATTTTTTTATCTAGAAAAAACTTTTTTGTGTGTAGTTTTTTATTGGAATCTATTTTTCAAAAAAAACTACGTTGTTATTTTAGCTAGCAATGTATATGCATGGTAATATGCAACGAAATTCAAACATTCCGCAACACAAAATACTGTCAAAGCAATTATGTGTGTGTTGGAAAATTGCCTTTTATTTTACAATGTGTCCGATAAGTGTTGCCGAAGTGCAATCGGTTACTTCTACGGTTAGGTATTCGCCTTTGCTATGACCTTCGCCGTCAAATACTATAACTTTGTTCTGACTGTTGCGGCCAAAAAGTTGAGCTTTGTTGCGTTTGCTTGTACCTTCTACCAATACTTCAAAGCGTTGGCCTACGTCGCGTCGGTAGCTTTCAAGGGATAGTTCACCTTGCAGTTTGATAATTTCTTCGAGGCGGCGTGTTTTTTCTTCTTCTGTTACATCGTCGTTCAAATATTTGTGTGCGTATGTGTTTGGGCGCATGGAATATTTAAACATAAAGGCGTAATCATAACCTACTTTGCGGAAGAGTTCGAGGGTTTGACGGTGATCCTCTTCGGTTTCGCCACAAAAACCTGCGATCACATCGGTAGTTATAGCACAATCGGGCATTCGTTTGCGTATCGCCTCAATGCGGTCCATGTACCACTCTACGGTGTATTTTCTGTTCATAGCCTTAAGCATGTGGTTGCTTCCGCTTTGAACGGGAAGGTGTATGCACTTGCATATATTATCGTGGGTAGCCATTGCCTCAATCAGTTCGTCGCTCAAATCTTTTGGATGAGAGGTGGAGTAGCGCACTCTTAATCGTGGGTTTATTTCGGCTACACGGCTTATAAGCTGTGGAAAGGTAACTATTGAGCCATCCTCGTCCCAATGGTACGAGTTTACGTTTTGTCCAAGCAGTGTTACTTCCTTATAACCGTTTTCGAACAGTCTGCGTGCTTCATCGACTATTGTTTTTGGGTCGCGACTACGTTCGCGACCTCTTGTGTATGGCACTACGCAGTATGCACAGAAATTTTCGCATCCGCGCATAATGCTTATAAAAGCCGATATTCCATTGCTACCAAGGCGTACGGGGTCTATCTCGCCGTATGTTTCTTCTTCCGATAGTAATACGTTGGCTGCCTTATGTCCGCTGTCCACTTCTTTTAGGAGTGAGGGTAAAGAGCGGTAGGCATCAGGGCCTGCTACCAGCGACACATTGTCCTCTTCTTCCATAAGGGCATCTTTCAAGCGCTCTGCCATACAGCCCAATACACCAATCTTTAGATGGGGACGTTTGCGTTGCAGTGCTTTGAGTTCGCGCAAGCGTTTGCGTATGCGTTGCTCGGCATTGTCGCGTATGGCACATGTGTTGATAAGGATATAGTCGGCTTCGTTTATATCGTTGGTGATGTTGTATTCGTGAGTGCTTAAAATGGAGCCTACAATTTCACTGTCGGAGAAATTCATCTGGCAACCATAGGTTTCTATATAAATTTTTCTGTTGTTTGTATCCATAATGTTTCTATTATATAATTATTGTTTCAGCAATGGCAAAATTTTAGTTCTATCATTGCTGCATGTTATCTCTATCAAATAATATCCTGGTTTAAGGCTTTCGGTGTTTATTGTCGATGTGTTTGAAAGTTGTGTGGGGTATTGTTGCATTATTATTCGTCCATCGGCCGAAAGTATTGTGGCTGTTTTTATATTGTCGGTTGCTTTAATGGTAACTTTTTCGTTGCATGGATTTGGTATGGCAGTAGCGTGCAGCGTAGTGACTAAGTTGTGTGGTGGGATATTGGTCAAACTGTGTTCCAGCTGTATGTTCAGTACAGTGGGAGTGGGGTAGAGGGTTTCTACGTTTTCTATCCTTAATGTTTTGTATCCCGGTGCCGATACTTTTATATTGTATGTCCCTGTTTCTATTGGGCGGTAAAAGTCGCCCAGTGGCGAGGTGAGCACTTCTGAACTATCTTTGTCGCGACCTTCCACTGTTATTTTTGCATGAGCAATAGGTGTTCCGGTGCTGTCTGTAACAAAGCCATGTATACCACTGTGTACCTCGTATATATAGTTTATGAATGGGTTATACATAATATCCCAATAGTGTTCCAACATGTATGAAGGTACAAGTTTTTCTGTTGAAATTTCAATTGTTAGTTCTTTGGTATGGTTGTAATAGTTCATATAGTCTTGTCGGCCGTTGGGTATAACGTACCAGTCGCCTCCGGCAGTATATCCCGAAGCAAAGTCGGCACTCATAGCTAGAGGATTTGAGTCTCGTGCTTGGTTTACAAAACGCTGACAAACTTCAATCCACCAATTGTCGTCGGCATGTAGTCGTTGGCTCGAGCGGAACGAATCCCATGGATAGTTGAGCACCTCGGCACCACTATGTAGGTTGGCAGCCATCACAAAGTTGTGGCTATGACAATAGTCTATCATCTGTTGATTTTCTGGTTGTATCACATCAATAGGCCATCGACTCCACTCCGATGGATAGTTGCGATTAAGGTCTACAAAGTTTGCGTTGTATCTTGTAGCACCCACTACTGTGGTATCGTTTCGGTTGTAGGTGCCATCGGGATTGGCCAATGGGTTTATATAAATCTCTGTCGAGTTGATGAGGCGTTGCAGAGATGTGTCGGTCGTATAGCCGTGTAGTAGAGTATCTATCATTCGTAGCATCATTTGGTATCCAAGTATCTCGTTGCCATGAATGGTGCTGCTATAGAAAAATTCGGGTTCGGCCTCGTCGCTATGTACATTGTCTGATATTTTGCAGCATAATATCAGTCGTCCGTTTACAGAAATTCCTATTGTGTCAATCTTACATATAGAGGGGAAAGAGTTGGCATAGAGGTTCATCAGTTCCAAATAAGTGGAATAAGTGGGGTAAGACTCCCACTTTCTGAAATTTTCAATATTATGAGCCATATTTATTTGACTCTTACTCTGTAATTCGTTGTGTAAGGAGTAGGAATAGCCGTATGTAAGAAACTGTTTCAGTTCTCTGAGGTTGGCGTATGCACGAACGGTATTTCCGTCCCAATAGTCGATAGAAATAATGTTGGATAGATTATTTATTTTTGAGGCATCATGCTCGTCGAACGAAAATACTACTTCGTTTTTCGAAAGGAATAAACTATCAATATAAGTGTCTGTGTACTGAGCTTTACAGCAGTACACAGACATTAAAAACAAATAAAACAGCGATAATATATTTCGAGATAGTAACATTTATATGTTTTGTGCCAAATATTAAAAAGGTTTAGGTTATGCAAATGTGAAGTAGTAATTGGCCAAGAAATTCCATACAGTGGCACATCCTATTGCACACAACTTACTGAAGTAGAAGTTCCACTTGAACTTTTCATTCAAAATCCAAAGTACTAAAGAATTTACACCAAGACCAATAACAGATACTCCAAAGAATTCTATAAACTCCAAACCTATTTGTGAGTTCGAACTTTCGAATGTCCACACTCTATTAAGTATGTAGTTGTTTGTAGCTGCAACGGCAAACCCAATAGCATTGGAAAGAAATTTGTGAATCTTTATCTTTTCTTTGCAAATGTAGGTTACGGCAAAATCTATTATCAACCCCGAAAATCCTACACAAGCAAACTTAATAAATTTCAGCAATAAAAAGTTCATATTCTATTAGTAGCGTATTCTTCTGCGTTTGTGTACCTTTTGAATATATTTTACTTCGCCTGGTTCGTTGACAGTCAAATCGTATATTTTTTGAGTATCAAGATTAATTTTTAAATGGAAGTAGCGGCTGCAACCACCTTCTACAGTGGTAATTTCGTTATCTATTTTTGAGTCTAACTGAGGATCCCATACAAAATTCACCCATAATATTTTTGCACCATATACATCTGTAAAACCTATGTACTGACGTTTGTATTTCTTTAAATTTTCATCAATAAGAGGACATTGCTCTTGGTTGTTGTGGTCTTGATTGATAGATGCGATCTTTTTTCTTATAAGTTTTTCGGCTTTATCCACATCGCTATTGCTTGGAGTATAGCGGCTTTCTTCGTTGTCTATCTTAAAGTCAACGTAGAATTCTTTGCTGAAAACGTAAGATTCGTAGTCAGAAGTTGTAATACGTGTACAAGTCCAAGTGTGTCTGGTTTGTTGGTTGTTTTGACAAAAACCAATGGTTGGCATTAGTGCCATAATGGCTATAATTACTATTTTTCTCATCATCAGAATTATGTATTTCGTTTATTTTTTGTTTTATCTAATTATATAATGTGTCGAAGCACAAAGTTACTAACGTATGTCTATAAAATATATTGTGTGTATGGAACGCAAAAATGATATGTATGTTGTTTTATCTTGTTTTTCGAATAAAATCCCATAACATAACAGCAGCTACAATAGATGCAATGGCATCAGATATAGGCATACTCATCCATACACCGGTTGTTCCAAGGAATGTTGGGAAGATAAGTAAACCCGGTATAAGAAATAAGACTTGACGTGAAAGCGAGAAAAATATTGCTTTTCCGGCCATTCCTATGCATTGGAAGAAGTTGCTTACCACCATTTGGAAACCTACGATGGGGAATACCAATACTGTTATTCTTAATCCATGCGAAGCAAGCGCTACGAGTTCTTTGTCGGTAGTAAAAGCACTTACAACAAGGTTTGGTAATAATTCTCCAACTAAGAAACCAAAAGTTGTTATTACTGTTGCGGCATATATCGTAAGGCGAAGCACACGTTTTACTCTACCCATATCGCCACCACCAAAGTTGTAGCCTGCTATAGGTTGCATACCTTGGTTTAGTCCCATTACTACCATTATTATCAGAAATACCACGCGGTTTACTATTCCGTAGGCACCTATTGCCAAATCTCCACCATGTTCTTTAAGCGATTGATTGATAATTATTACAACAAAACATGCTGCAAAGTTCATAAGGAATGGCGATAGCCCGATGGATAACGATCGGCGTATTATTTTTTTGTCGAAAGAGATGTACTTACCTTCGAAACGTACAACTTCGTTTTTGTTGCTGAAGATACGCAATACCCATATTAATGATATTGTTTGTGAGATTATTGTAGCCCAAGCAGCTCCGCTTATACCCATATCAAAAGTAAATATAAATAGGGGGTCGAGAGCTGTATTGACTATAACAGTGAGGAAGGTTGCCACCATAGCTTTTTTGGGATGCCCGGATGCTCGAACCAAACTATTTAATCCCAGATACAGATGGGTTATTACATTGCCTATAAGTATTATTTGCATATATTCTTGGGCATACGATATTGTTGTTTCGCTGGCACCAAAGAAATATAGTATAGGTTCGAGAAATATTAAAGATACGAGCATGAACAATACTCCCAATACAACGTTTAATCCTACAACGTTGGTTAGAACTTTCTTTGCCGAGTTGTATTTTTTTTGTCCAAGGTATATGGATAATATAGTGGAGCCACCCACACCTACCATAGCACCAAAAGCTGCAGATAGGTTCATTAAGGGAAATGTGATGGCAAGTCCCGATATTGCGTATGGACCAACACCTTGACCTATGAAAATACTATCTATTATATTATACAACGACGAAGCTGTCATGGCTATAATAGCTGGAATGGCATATTTTAATAGAAGTTTGCCTATAGGTTCTGTCCCTAACTCAGATGGTATATTCTCTTTTTTATCCGATATTTCCATTATATATTTGTGCTTTGTTGAATTATAGTTGTTTAATGATGTTTGTGAATAATAATGTCATTTTATCAGCAGCTTTATCGGCGGCTACTATTACATCGTTGCCATCGTTTATGGTATCTTGTGTTATGGTGTGGGCTTCGTTGGATATAACGGACATTCCCATCACATCTATTCCGCAATGCCTAGCCACTATTACTTCCGGAACAGTGGACATTCCCACAGCATCGCCACCAATTATACCAAAGAATTTATATTCGGCCGGTGTTTCAAATGTAGGGCCTGTTCCTGCAACGTATGTACCCTGTTTCAGAGTTATGCCCAAAGTTGTTGCAGTATCTATGGCAATCTTTTGCATAGAGGTATCGTAGGCTCTTGTCATATCTGGAAAGCGAGGTCCTATTTTTTCAATGTTTTTTCCAATAAGGGGATTTGGCATCAGATTTATATGATCTGTTATCAGCATAAGGTCGCCAACTTTAAATGTAGGATTTATGCCACCGGCTGCGTTTGATACCATAAGTTTCTTTATTCCCATTGCATACATAACCCTTACCGGATAGGTTACTTCTTGCATAGTATATCCTTCGTAGTAATGAAATCGTCCTTGCATAGCCATCACTATCTTTCCTCCCAAACGGCCTATTATCATATTTCCTTTGTGTCCTATGGCTGTAGAGGTTTTGAAATGTGGAATATCTTTATATGGTATGATTGTTGGTGATTCTATCTTATCGGCCAATTTTCCCAAACCACTACCTAGTATTATACCTATGGTAGGTTGTTGCTTACATCGTTGTAATATATATTCTGAGCTTTCGTTGAATTCTACTATTCTTTGATCTGTCATAAAATTACAATTTATTGCTGGTTTTGTTGCCTCTCTGTTTCATATAGTCTGTTGATGCGTTCCAAAAGTTCTGCAGCTTTTTCATATTCTTCATTTTGCTCCAGAATCTTAAGTTGCGATTCCAATTCCTCTATTGTAGGATTTTCACTAACGCTATCGGTGTTTATAAAGGATTTTGCTTCTATTCCAGTGTCGTCTATCACGCTTTGCGATGCGTATATAGGTGCATTCATTGATAGTGCCAAGGCTATAGCATCTGATGTGCGACTATCTATTTTTTTTGTAGTTATTCCATCGGTTATATATATGGAGGAGTAGAATATGCCTTCTTTGAATTTTTCTACAACAACTTTTGTCATTACCAACGAAAATTGATTCAGAATTTCACATACCAAATTATGAGTAAGTGGACGGATAGGATGCAAATTTTCTCGAGATAAAATTATCACTTTAGCTTCATGCTCTCCAATTAATATAGGTACGTTCAGATTGTTTTTAGGTTCGTACAACACTAATATGTAAGAGTTATTAGCTGCATAGCTTTGTATTATTTCGGTTGCTTGTACTTCGAATAGTTCCATATCATTCCTTTTTATTTATAGTAGTCTATAAGTGCAAATTTTGTACCATCGATATTATAATGATATAAAAAAATATTATAGATTGAAACTACAGTTGATATAAGCCATATATTTGTTTGGCTCATTGCCATCTTTAAAGTCTATAATTCTAAAGTTCGGTGCAATAAGTATGTGATTTCCTATTTTGAATTGTGTACCTACGGCTATAGATTTTTCATCTTCGTCGGAGTAGGTGTGTGTATGCATAGGGCTTAGAAAGTCGTATCTTACAAATATTTCGTTGATGTCGCATGTTTTTATTGTAGCATATACTGATGTTCCAGTCATATTGTGCCAGTGTATATGCTTCAGTCCCTTTACATAGTTGGATTCGGCACCTAGCGATAGCCATTTGCCTTTATATCCGGCAAACAGTGCAAAGTTGGTGGTGTTTGCCTCGTTGCCAACTCCCTCGTTCAAACTTGTATATGCTCTCAGTGTGATTTTCTCTATCGGTGTTATTGTTATACCCATACCGTATAACAATCCATCTTGTTTTTGGATTTTCTTATATCCTTCTCCGTTGGCAATTATAGCATCGGCCGATAGCCAATTGGTTATTTTGTACGAAGCCGATATACCTAAATCGGCACTGCTGCCAAATTTATATTCGCCTTGAAATGATTGCATCACATATCTATAGCCCCAAAATTTTTCTTGCATATTGAATAATAGGTTGGATATAAGACCTCCTTGAAACACAAAGTTGCCGGTTTTCCACGTTACTTGTGCATATTTTATATATGCCAATCGGTTGTAATCGTCGCTTGTGGCGTTTGGCGAGCCTATATCCATAACTGCTTTTACCGATAGGCTGTTGCTTATCTTATATTGGTAGCCCAAGTAGCTTCGTCCAAGTTCAAAACCACGATCGTTGTTGTAGTTGTACAATCCGGTGTGGAAATTGCCAAATATTTGCACAATGGCATTGCCTTGCTGCTCTTGAGCAGAGGCAATGGTTGTAGCCAATAATAATGCTATTATTGATATGTGATGCTTTATTTTCATTTGCTTTTTAGATATTCTACTAGTTTTTGAGTTGCCAATCCTCTGTGGCTTATCTTGTTCTTTTCGTCGAGTGGCATTTCTGCAAAACTGATGTTGTAGCCATCGGGAACAAATATGGGGTCATACCCAAATCCCATATTGCCCGAGCCTTTCTCTACGATAGTGCCATTCACGATGCCTTCGAAGTAATTTTTTTTACCATTCTCTATAAGGCATATAACGGTGCGGAAGCGTGCTTTTCGATTGGATTGACCTTTCATGGCTTTTAGTAGTTTGTTTACATTGTCGGCAAAGGAGCAACCTTCACCGGCATAACGTGCCGAATATACACCCGGAGCACCGTCAAGGGCTTCTACTTCTAGGCCGGTATCATCGGCAAAGCAGTCTTGGCCAATACGGCTATATATCCATTCTGCTTTTTGAGTGGCATTACCTTCGAGGGTGTCCGATGTTTCGGGAATATCACCCTCGAGGTTTATATCCTTAAGGCTTAGTATATTTACAATATTGTCCAATAAATTGCGAATTTCGCTTAGCTTATGCGAATTGTTGGAAGCAAAAATCAAAGTTCTCATATAATATAAATGTATTATATATTAGATTAGTCGTTGTCTTCTTCCATTGCTTGACGAGAGCGTTTGCGTGCTATCTCGTCCAATATTATTTTGCGGATGCGCAACGATGTAGGAGTTATTTCCAAATATTCGTCTTCGCGTATGTATTCCATAGCTTCTTCGAGCGAGAATTTTGTTGCAGGAGTGGTTGTTGATTTGTCGTCGGCACTCTTGCTACGCATATTGGTAAGATTTTTTCCTACAATTACGTTTATCACTATATCGTTGTCGGGACGTAAACCTTCGCCTACCACTTGTCCGGCATATACATCTTCGCCCGGTTCAATAAAGAATTGTCCACGGTCTTGCAGTTTGCTTATGCTATAGGCTGTAGATGTTCCGGTTTCTTTGGCTATCAAAGCACCCATCTTGTATGTTCCCATTTCGCCTTTCCATGGTTCGAAAGCTTTAAAGCGGTGGGCTATTATGGCTTCGCCGTTCGATACGGTAAGTAGGTTGTTTCTTAATCCTATTATACCTCGCGATGGTATAGTGAATTCCAATTGTACTCTGTCGCCCTTGGTGTCTATGGAATTTACATCACCTTTGCGACGGGTAACTATATCTATAACCTTGCTCGAGAATTCTTCGGGAACCAATATTGTAAGTTGTTCAACGGGTTCGCATCTCTTTCCGTCTATTTCTTTTACTATTACTTTGGGTTGGCCTACTTGTAGTTCGTAGCCTTCGCGACGCATGGTTTCGATAAGGATGGATAGGTGAAGAATACCACGGCCAAAAACTATCAACGAGTCGGGCGAGTCTGTTTCTTCTATACGCAAAGCTAGGTTCTTTTCAAGCTCTTTGTACAAGCGTTCGCGTATGTGGCGCGATGTTACAAATTTACCTTCTTTGCCAAAGAATGGAGAGTTGTTGATGGTAAACAACATACTCATTGTAGGTTCGTCTATCTTTATAGGTTTCAGTGGTTCGGGGTTGTCTATATCACAAATAGAGTCGCCAATTTCGAAGTTTACATTTTTGTCCAAGTCCAAAAGTACTGCTGTTATTTCTCCGGCTCCGATAGGGTCTTTGATTCGTTCTTTGCCTAAGCCTTCAAATACATATAGTTCTTTTATCTTTGAGCGTATCTGTTTTCCGTCGCGTTTAACAAGCATTACGTCTTGTCCGGCTTGTAGCGAGCCACGATGCAGACGGCCTACTGCTATACGTCCTATATACGAACTGTAGTCGAGCGATGATATCATCATCTGAGTGTTGCCATCTTCAACTTTCGGAGCTGGTATATGTTCTACTATCAAATCCATAAGGTACGATATGTCTTCGGTAGGAGTGTTCCAATCGCTATTCATCCAGCCTTGTTTCGACGAACCGTATGCTGTGGGAAAATCCAATTGATCTTCATTGGCTCCAAGGTTGAACATTAAGTCAAACACAGCTTCTTGTGTAAGTTCGGGATTACAGTTTGGCTTGTCTACCTTGTTTATTACCACTATAGGTTTTAGCTTTAGCTCTATGGCTTTTTGCAAAACAAAACGTGTTTGAGGCATAGGACCTTCAAAAGCATCTACTACCAATAGCACACCGTCGGCCATATTAAGCACTCGTTCCACTTCGCCACCAAAATCGCTGTGGCCCGGGGTATCTATAATATTTATTTTTGTACCCTTGTAGTTTACCGAAACATTTTTGGAAAGAATGGTAATACCGCGTTCGCGTTCCAAATCGTTGTTGTCCAATATGAGGTTGGCAGTTTCCTGATTCTCTCTAAAAAGTTTTGCTTGATGAAGCATACGATCAACCAACGTGGTTTTTCCATGATCGACATGCGCTATAATTGCAATGTTACGAATGTTTTGCATATAAATTATATTCTTAGAAGTTCATTAAAAAAATCATGCAAAGTTACGAAAAAAAATGGAATTATTGGGTGATATGTTTTTAAATAGTTATGTTTGAGGTATTAACTATATTCTTTTTTGCTCCATAAGGCATAAATCGGGGGGTGTTGGATGCATAAGTCTGCTTCTGAAAAATACATATTTCAGAACGCTATTCTGCAAAACATCTGCAAAGCAATTTTTACAAGTTGCCCAAATAAAAAAACGTTGCATTGGATGGATTAAATTTATACCCTATTGTCAAACGTTTCATGATAGGGTGTCGTTGGCGTAATGGTATACTGTCAATTTTATGCCGGTATACAGCCTTAAAAATCCTTCGTGATCTAATTGAAAATTCCTCGAGATTCGGTCAAATCTACCTCCTGATGAGGTAGTATTCGGCACATTCTTTACTTTTATAGAGATGCAATTAACATTGAAGTGTTGATATAAAAATGAAAGATAATTGATTATATCACAATCTTTTGAGTACTTTTACAAAAAAAATAAATGAACTATGTTTAAATCTATTTTATTGAATATTAGTGCAGTATCTACTGCAACAGAAGTAGGAAATGATACAGCAATGGCTGTAGAAAACGTTGTAACAACCGAAAAAATACCTGTAATGGACCTCGCATTGCAAGGCGGATGGGTAATGCTTGTGTTGTTGGCATTATTAATTTTGGCTGTTTATATCTCAATTGAACGTTATTTGGCTGTACAACATGCCATGAAAGACGACTCCACCCAGTTTATGAACAACATTCGTGAGTATATTCATAAAGGGGATATAGAAGGAGCACGTTCGTTATCAAAATCAATTGATTCGCCTATAGCACGTATGATAGACAAAGGTTTGTCGCGTTTGGGACGTCCACTATCAGATATACAAACTGCTATTGAAAATGTGGGCAAGTTGGAAATTGCCAATTTGGAAAAACGTATCTCTTTGGTAGCTACAGTGTCTAGTTTGGGACCGATGTTGGGTTTCTTGGGTACTGTTACCGGTATGGTAAAGGCATTCTTTGATATGGCTAATGCCGGAAATAATATCGATATTCAAGTATTGTCGAGTGGTATATACGAAGCTATGGTTACTACTGTAGGAGGGTTGATAGTTGGTATTATAGGATATTTCTTGTACAACCTTTTGGTAACAAGAATAAACAAGGTTGTATTCTTGTTGGAAGCCAGAGCAATGGAATTTATGGATCTATTGAACGAACCGGCATAATAGCATAAGTGTTGAATAGAAATATTTCAGTATATGATACGAAGTCAAAATCAAATAAGCATAGAGTCTAATTCATCGACAATGTCGGATTTGGTGTTCTTGTTGCTGATATTTTTCATGATAACATCTACACTTATAAGTCCTAATGCTGTAAAATTGTTGTTGCCCGAAAGTTCAAGTAAGACTATGGCAAAGCAAAATGTAACGGTATATATCGATGATACATATAATTTCTTTGTCGGTGAGCAATCTGCATCGGTAGATATGTTGGAACCAATGTTGGAAACCGAGATAGGAGACTTGCAAGATGCCTGTGTAGTATTGCGCGCCGATAAAACAGTTCCTGTGCAATATGTTGTAAACGTTATTGATGCAGTAAATGCTATAAATAACAAGTATAGTACCAAGCATAAAGTAATTTTAGCCACAAGCCCAAAATAAGTAATATATGTTGCCTTTGGATGTAAATAAAAAGAATTCGTTGATAGCGGCAGGACTTACTTTGGTGTTTTGTTTGCTATTGTTGGGATGTTGCTTTTGGATGGGCCTCTATAGGCAAAACCCTCCTCCACCCGAAGAGGGAGTGGAAGTGAATGTCGGCGATTCAGATTTTGGTAGTGGCAATAGCATGGAGGCTGTATCGCAAGCTGCACCCCCAAGCAAGCCTCAAGTAAATTCGGCAAGCAATACAGTGACGGAGGATATATCGTCGCAGACAACAGAGGAGTCAATATCCTTAGATAAGGAAAAGAAAGAAACACCCAATACGCCACAAGAAGAGGTAGAAAAACCGAAAGAACCGGAAATAAACAAAAACGCTCTGTTTCCCGGAAACAAGAAGAAATCTGAGAAAGGTGGTAGCGAAGGTGTAACGCAGGGTAGCGGAAATCAAGGTCAGTTTGGTGGAGATCCCAATTCAAAACGTTACGATGGTACTCCGGGAGCCGGTGGAATGGGATATTCATTGTCCGGTCGTTCGGCATCGGCACTGCCTAAGCCTACATACAATTCAAACAAACAAGGAAAGGTTGTAGTAAGAATTTGGGTAGACAGAGAAGGTAATGTGGTGAAAGCCGAACCGGGATACAAAGGTACTACTGCTACCGATGGAGGATTGCGTCGTAGAGCAAAAGAAGCTGCACTAAAGGCTAAGTTTACTCCTAGTAAGGATGCTCCCGAATTGCAAGTAGGAACTATCACATACGATTTCCGTACATTTAACTAGTTTAGGACGAAAACAAAACAATAATATTAAGGGTAAAGGATAGACTTTTCAAAGTCTATCCTTTTTTTATTTCTCGAAAAATGCAAGTTTTTTCATGGAAAGTGTACATAATAGTATGCAGAAAGAACAACAACAAATATCAGATCAAGAGTTGGTACAAGCTATATTGAATGGCGAGACCGAGTGCTATGCCAAGATAGTGGAACGCTATCAGCAGTTGGTGGCCAATATATGTTACAAGCTCGCCGGCAACAAAATTGATGTCGAAGAGGTGGTACAGACTGTGTTTGTTGAACTATATATGTCACTACCACGATTTAGATTTCAGTCAAAATTGACTACATACATTTATAAGATAACACTAAATACCATAACCAAAACTTTGAATAAAATCAATAGGTATGAGCAATGGGATGATAAATTAGCTGATAATATCCATACTCCGTCTATATACGACGAGATGGTAAAAGACGAGAGAACAAGGGAACTATATGCTGCCATAGATAGGCTTAAATATGAGCAACGTGTGGCTCTAACGCTCCATTGCTTCAATGATATGAGCTACAAAGAAGTGGCCGAGGTGATGGAGGTGAGTTTGTCAAAGGTGGAAACACTTATATTTAGAGCAAAAAAGAATTTGAAAAAGATACTGACAGAAAAATGATAAGGCTATGAAATGTGAAGAATTTTTGAAACAATGGCAAAGAGATGATCTCTTGTCGGATAGTATGAAGAAACACCTAGCGGTATGCGAAAGCTGTAGGGCAAAGGTAAAGGACTATAACGATATACTTTTGAATATTAAGGAAGATAAGTATCCACATACTATAGATGTGGTAGATAGTGTAATGCAGCAGATAGGGCAGAAGCCTGCCTTGGCAACAATCTATCCTAAACGTAATGATGTTAAACGCTTGGTTACTGCTTCATTATCAATGGCGGCGACGGTGGCATTGGTGCTTATGGTGGGTTGGAAAGTGGATAGCTACAATAGAATTCGGATGCAAAATGAGGCTATAACTAGTATGTTTCTAGATGTATATGGCTACGACCAATCGGAACAATATGAATCCTTCAATCAATTGGACGTAATAGAATATTTTCTCGAAAACTATGAAGTGTAAATCAATTGTCTAACAATAAATATTATAAATCATGAAAAGAACCATTTTAATTATTGTGGGAATATGCTGTTTATTCCTATTCGTAGGGCAGGTAAATGCCCAGAAAGAATATAAGGAAGCTATGCGTTACCGTTATCAACCGTATGAAAAACAAGTGGAAATAGCTTTAACAAGTATTACCGATAGCCAACGAGAAACTCTTCATAAACTATCGAAAGAAAACAAAGAGTATATGGAAAAATATCGGAAAGATAGAGATCAGTTGGAGAAAACAATCAAATCATTATTGGCAATGAAAGGAGATGTTTCAGAAGTATTGTTTCCGCTTATTGATATGAAGTCGAGACTTGAAGCCGAAAAAGAGAAGAATCTTTATAAAATGAAATTAGAGATAGATTCGATACTTACGGCGGAACAACGTGCAGAAATGGAAGCATACGAAGAAAAATTGCAAGAAGAAATACAGAAACACCGCGATGAAATTAAACAAAAGGTAAAAGAAAAAAAGAAAACACGTAAAGAACGACTAGAAGAACATGCCAACTCATTGCGATAACGTGTAGATTAACAAATTTGTATAATACTATTTGAGTATTATTTGCTCTCAAGTGGTATGCCTCAAACAGGGGGTATGCCACTTTTTTAGTACAGGTACTTAGGTGGAAACTCCCACAAGAAAAGTTTCCATATCCTACATATAAAGTTTCCAATTATTAGTGTCCGCTAAAAAATCAATTCTAGTCATGTTAGATGTTTATTTTGTCGGACAGCCACTATGTTGATGATACTATATCCTATTTTGGAGTAAAAATTCAAAAGAAACGCCTATAAAACGTAAATATCACGAAGACTTTAAACTTTTTTTGTAGATTACACTACTATGCAAAATATAGTGCCCAATTTCGGCGGACAGCCGATTAGATACTCAATATAGGGGGCTTATCCAAGATAAAACATTCTTTAATCTTTATAAATCAACACATTACAAAGATTGAATTTTGTTTAGCGGACAGTAATAGTTTCCAATACCTACATAAAAACTTTCTTTTCCCCACTGTATTTCTATATCCCAAGGCTTGGGACGAATATCCCAAGCCTTGAAATATTTGTCCCAAGGCTTGGGACGAATATCCCAAGCCTTGGGACAAACTTTTGAAGTAGTAAAAAAGAAGTTTTATAGTACCGGTAGGAAACTTTTTATGTAGGGTATTTCAACTTTATTGCCATATATGGAAAATTATACAGTCTATCAAGTCCAAGCAGAGCAAGAACTTTTATCTTTTTTGCCATAGGAACAGAGGTAGTATACCATAGTTTTGCATCTGTTTTTCTATTTGAAAGTTATTACAATATCCGGTAGATAAAATAAACATATCGTCCGGTATAGCTCTATATCGCATCAGCTTCTTTATCATAGAGATAGTGGAATGTATTGATAGTTATCAACTGTTTTTTGATATATTTTCGTGATTTTCGCCCTAAATACTTGGCATACTAACCAAAAAAATCTTATCTTTGTTTTTTAATAGAATAGGATAGGTTTTGCTTAATGATTTGACAACTAAACGCTTGTTTGCTATTTGTATTGACTGTTGATAAGCAAAATATGGTTATTCTGTTGTTATAGCCGGCTCTTTTGCTCATCGAAAGGGCATGTAAATAGATTGAGATAGAAATAAAAAATTAAACAATATGAACGGAGTAAGACGTATTTACGTAGAAAAGAAATCCGATTATGCCGTTAGGGCAAAGGAGTTGTTCGAAGAAATGAACAATTATTTGAATATCAAAGCCGATAAGGTAAGAGTGCTTAATAGGTATGATATTGAAAATATTTCGGACGAAACATATCGCAAATCATTGGTAACAGTGTTTTCGGAACCACCGGTTGACGATGTTTACGAAGATGATTTCCCAAAAAATGATGGCGACTTTGTGTTTTCGGTAGAGTTTTTGCCGGGACAGTTTGACCAACGTGCCGACTCGGCCGAGCAATGTGTAAAACTGCTTAACGAGGAAGAATCGCCTATAATAAAAACTGCTGTAACATACGTTATCTCAGCTGTTTTGACCGATAAACAAAAGGAAGATATTAAGGCTTATTGTATCAATCCGGTAGATTCGAGATTTACCAACGAGGTGAAACCCGAAACTTTAGAAACAAAGTTTGACGATCCCGATGATGTAGCTATAGTGGAAAACTTTAAGGATATGCCCGAAGTAGAGTTGAAAAAACTATATGACTCGCTTTCGTTGGCTATGACTTTTAAAGATTTTATACATATCCAAAACTATTTCAGAACCGAAGAAAAACGCAATCCTTCGATGACCGAAATACGTGTGTTGGATACTTATTGGAGCGACCACTGCCGCCATACAACCTTTGCTACCGAACTTAAGAACATTACTTTGGACGAAGGTTATTACAAACCTCTTATCGAAAAAGCTTTCATTGAATACCTTGCCGACCATAAGGACCAATATGTAGGTAGAATCGATAAGTTTGTATGCCTTATGGATATGGGTACTTTGGCTGCCAAACGTCTTAAAGCTATGGGTAAACTTGACGACCAAGAGGTATCGGACGAGATTAATGCTTGTAGCATTGTAGTGCCTGTAACTATTGATGGTGTAGAGGAAGAATGGCTTATCAGTTTTAAGAACGAAACGCATAATCACCCTACAGAGATAGAACCTTTTGGAGGTGCTGCCACTTGCCTAGGCGGTGCCATACGCGACCCCCTTTCGGGACGCTCTTATGTGTACCAAGCTATGCGTGTAACAGGGGCTGCCGACCCAACTGTGCCTATGGATAAAACTATGGATGGCAAGTTGCCACAACGCAAAATAGTAACTGTTGCAGCTCATGGCTATAGCTCTTACGGCAACCAAATAGGGTTGGCCACAGGTTTGGTAAACGAGATTTATCATCCCAACTATGTGGCAAAACGCATGGAGATAGGTGCTGTAATGGGTGCTGCTCCACGCCGTTGCGTTAAGCGTTTAAGTTCCGACCCCGGCGATGTTATAATACTTCTTGGTGGTCGCACAGGTCGCGATGGAGTAGGAGGAGCCAGCGGTTCGTCCAAAGCTCACACCTCCGAATCGTTGACAACATGCGGTGCCGAAGTGCAAAAGGGTAATGCTCCTACCGAACGTAAGATACA
>JAGCLZ010000063.1 GCA_017646685.1 Bacteroidales bacterium
AAATATAACATACATATACAAAAAACAATTTTGTTTTTTACTACAAAATTGTTTTTTTTATACCTACTATGGACAACAGTCAAACGAGACAACTAGACAACGAGACAACTAGTGGGCGGTAGCCACTTGTAGTCTAGTAGTCTTGTAGACTTGTGGTCTTGTGGTCTTATTGAGCTTAAAAATTTATATCCGGAGGAAAATTTATCTACCTCCCGATGTATTTTCGGAGGCTACATATCGGCATAATGATTGACGGTATACCACCATTCCAACGATACCCTATCATAAACCAATCGACAGTAGGGTATAAAATTTTATCCACCCAACTCGAAAAGTGGTTTGATTTAAGAACGAACGTCGAAGGTCCATTGTCCTTTGTCCTTCGCCCAAAAACACCGAAAGTTCGCAGTATACTGCAAACTTTCGGCAAAAACATAAAAAGTTCGCAGTATACTGCGAACTTTTCAGCTATTTATCAATTGCGGAAACGATAGCAACAAAACTACTACAACAAGAAATCGGAAACACTAATCACTTTAATACCACTGTCGTTGATCATCAAAGCCATCTTATCCATCGTAACAACATATTTGGGATAATTATCTTTTATTTTCTTCAGATTGCCAAACTCCCTTTCGTAAGTATCGTCGTTGGTAATATGAAGAGCTACCTGATAATAGACTACTTCATCGCCACGCCGTGCTACGAAATCAATCTCTTTACCATCCAGCTGACCTACATACACCTCATAACCATCTCTGACAAGTTTAAGATACACTGCATTCTCCAACAATTTCTCCACATCCAACAACCTTTTATCCCTACAAAGATAATTTCGCAATCCCAAATCTTCAAAATAGTATTTATCCTGTTGCTCAAAAACCTTTTTTCCTTTTATATCATACCTGCGTACCCTATCTATCATATAAGTATCGCAAAGGCTGTTCATATAATCGGCAATGGTATTGGACGACACAGACACTTCCTTACCTTTCAAATACTTAACTATACTACTCGATGAAAATATCTTGCCTGTATTGTCGGCTATAAATCTTATTAAGTTGTCCACTATCGGGGCATTACGAATCTGCTTTCGGATAACGATATCCTTTACAAATATAGTGTCGTATATGCTACCCAGATAGTCTGTACGACTACGAGTATCTTCGACAGCTATGTTGGTTAGAAAAGGCAATCCGCCCCAATAAAGATATGACGACAACGACTCGTCGGAAGGCTGTAAGGCATTAAATTGCAGATATTCGGAATACGACAAGCTATGGATATGTATCCTCATATATCGTCCGGCAAAAGCATTGGCAATATCACTCGAAAGCATCATGGCGTTAGAGCCGGTAACCACAATATCCATCCCCGACTGTTTTACCCAATATCTCAAAGTTTTTTCAAAGCCGGCTATCTCTTGCACCTCATCAATAAGCAAGTAATTGTGCTTATCAGCCACCAGATGTTCTTTGATCCAAGCATTCAATTGTTCAAACGATGTTATGCCACTATTGTCCGGATCTTCCATATCCAAATAAAGCACGTTACCTTCTTTGGTCAACAATGTATATAAACATTCCAATATGCAACTTTTGCCAGCTCTTCTATGTCCTGTAAGAACTATAGCCTCTCCTTTTCCCAACAAGCTCTTTATTCGCCGAGTATATAACGTTCTATCTATTCTTTCCATAAGCAAAACTTTGTGCAAAGATACAAAAAGTTCTCTACATAATAACACATCTTCCAATTTTTTATCTATTTTACACTGCATTGCAGGATTACGAAACTATGGAATTACGGAGTTACGGAGGTGCAGAATCCGTTGTCCGTTGTCCGTTGTCCGTTGTCCGTTGTCTGTTGTCTTTTGCCCTTTGTCCGTTGGGTTGGATATGGTGGAGCCCTTCAGGCTCATGGCGGCAAAGTCTCGTTGACTCGTTGACTTGTGGTCTTATTGACTTGTGGTCTTTGACTTTTGACTTTTGTCTGAAAAAATCGGCATTCATTGCTGTAGCAACAAACGCCGATTGAAATAACATTTTGAATTATAGTCAACTTATAAAAAAATCCAAGTTAAGAAATAACTCACTTATGCGTAAAAGTTCTTTATTATTTAGCAATAGGATGATCTTTGTGGAATTGTACAAGTCTAGCTTCTAAATCGGGGAATTGGTCGCGAAGCACCAAAGCCACACATGCACGTATACCTTGGCGTGTGCTACCGGTTATATCCAACGATATTGCGCTGATACCGTAGCGGATAAGTTCGTTTAGAAGATCTACACCTGTATATCCGGGATAGCAGAAAGTAAAGTAGAAACCATCGCCGATAGGTTCGCCCATATCTTCGTCGTAAACGATGTAGAATCCGTTGTCGATAAACATCTTCTTCATAATATGAGCCTTTTCGCCATATTCGTGAATGTCTTTCACAAAGTTGTACGAACCGTCGTTGGCACCTTTAAGCATAGCAGCCAAAGCATATTGAGCCGAGTGTGCAGTACCGGAGCTTAGGCAGTACAATGTACCAAAAATCATGGCACGTCCCAGTTGAGTTTGCGAGTAGTAGCGAGCCAAATCGGGGCATTCTTTGCCAAACAGTTCGGGGCTTATCACCATCATAGCTATACGTTGGCCGGCATAGCTGAAGGATTTGGAACCCGAAATCATAAGCACATAGTTGGGGGTATATTTAGCCACAGTGGGTTGGAATGGAGCCACACCGGGTTTGGAGTAATCCTGACGGAAGTCCATGGCAAAGTAAGCCAAGTCTTCGAGAATTATCACACCGTATTTGTTGGCCATATCGCCAATAATCTTAAGCTCTTCGTCTGTGAAGCAGAACCAAGCGGGGTTGTTTGGGCTGGAGTAGATGATACATGCCACATCGCCGTCTTTAAGCATCTCTTCTAGTTTGCCACGTAGTTTTTCGCCACGGTAGTCGTAAACGTCGAAAGTTTTATATTCGATACCAAGCACACGGCATTGTTGTTTTTGTACAGGGAAACCCGGGTCTATAAACAACACTTTGGTTTTCTTCTTGTCGTAGCGTGTAAGGGTAAGGAACGAAGCAAAGCCGGCTTGCATAGAACCTACTGTAGGTACACAGCAATCGGTAGGCACGTCTATGTCTAGGAAGTTCTTTACAAACAAAGATATTTGTTCCTTCACTTCTTGTGTTCCGTATATCTCGGGATATATGGATGCCACACCGTTGCGCAAAGCTTCTATCTCGGCTTCCACACCTACTTGAGCTGCCGGTAGTCCGGGTATACCCATTTCCATTTTTATGTAACGTACCCCTGTTTCGGCTTCTACATCTTGAATCATTTTACGCATCTCGCGAATAGATGCCGTTCCGGGATTGGCTATCTTATTGCTTTTTGCAATAGCGTCAATAGTTTCTTTACTAATTGGTATTTGTGTCATTATAATGTATTTTTATATTTATATTTTGTTTTTAGTCAATGTTATGTTCATTATCGTCCTTCAAAGCCTTTGATCTTTGGCAGATTGATGGGGCTTATCTCTTTCACTATATTATATATCTCTTTCTTTTCGGTGTCGGGTGCCGGCCCGAATATGTTTGCCACTTCGCCCAGCTTCACATCAAGGAATATCTGTGTTGCCAAAAGGTTGGTACGCACTTTGTGCACCTTACGCAGGCTTTTCATTGCCTCCAATATATTTTTGCGAGCCTCGGTCTGATCCTTGGTCATCATATCCAGGCCCAACCTATGATAGCTGTAGTTTGCCTTACGCAACTCGCTGTACGATGGGTTGGTGTAGTTTTCCACAAACCAGTAGCGTGCCTTCTGCCCGTCGGAGCTTTTCCATCCACGATAGGCCGACTTCTCGGCTGCTTGGGCTATGGAACGAGCCACCTCGAAAAATGGGTCGCCACCATTGAGGGCGTAAGAGTCGAAAGTGATACCCAAAAAGATGTAAAGATAATAGGATATGGCCGACGAAAGGTTGGAGGTAAACGAGTTTTGGTCGAACTCCAACGACTGACTCTCGTTGAACGAGAACTGAAAATCCGATTCGATATAATTGAAAAGACCTGTGGTATAGTTAGAGTTATATACCGGCCTGCGTATTTGCACACTCAGCTGCCCTTTGAAATCATTCAACGAGAGGCGTTCGCTAAGTATGAGGCTGATGTTGCAATCCATCTTTTCGTATGGCTCGAAGGTTGCCGAGGTCCATTTACGATTGTTTACAAAGTCTTCGATAGACTGCTTCATGGTCTCAAAAATCTGTTTTTCGGTTGTTTGTATCTGTTGCGAATTGATAGTAACGCTACAGCGAAACTCTTGTGCCATCACCGATAAACATGTTACGGACAATAATATAACTATAAAAATCTTCTTTATATACGTCATAAATCAAACTAAAAAATCATTTTGATTTGTCGTGCAAATGTACGACTTTTTTTTCACATACGGTTATAAACGCAGAAAATAATATTTTATTTTGGCCTGCGAGGGCTATTTAATACCTATTTAGCCTAGGCCGCCACACCGGGTATATGGCAAGGCCTATAAAATTTTCCTCGCGAGGGAGAGGCAGCTACATCGGGAGGCAGATAAAATTTCCTCGCGAGGAAATTTCATCCGGATCGCGAGGAAAATTTGTGGCGATGGGGCAAGAGTATTTGCCAAAATGCAAAAGCAATTATATCAACGCCATACGATATAGCCCATTGACAGTATACCATCAACGGCACCACACCCTACTGCCAAGCCGACGACAATAGGGTATAAAAACCGTAAAACCCTACCGCCACCAAAGGGTAAGTTTTGGACAAAATTTCACAATGCTATTGGTCGAACAAAAATATTTGTGTATCTTTGTAATGTTATCATCAGGACAGATAAGCATACAAATAACTGAAAATTACATGAATATCAAAGAAAACATTTCACTGAAGGCATACAATACTTTTGGAATAGACGTTTGCTCAAGCAAGTATGCAGAAGTAAGTAGCGAAGAAGACCTGCAACATTTGCTGGCCGATGGCATACTTAAAGAATGTCCTTTTGTGATATTGGGTGGAGGTAGCAACATTGTGTTTGTAAAAGATTTCGATGGGATAGTGGTACACCCCACCAACAAAGGTATCAGCATAATTTCGGAAAACGATAGCGAAGCAGTGGTCGAGGCCGCTGCCGGCGAAATATGGAGCGACTTTGCCTGGATGATGACACGCCAAGGATACTACGGATTGGAAAACCTGGTGGAGATACCAGGCTGCGTGGGAGCAGCACCCATACAAAACGTGGGGGCTTACGGAAGGGAAGCCAAAGATGTGATAAAATATGTGGTGGTCTACGAGATAGCCACCGGCACAAAAAAGACTTTCACAAACGAAGAATGCCATTTTGGATATCGCAACAGCATATTTAAAAATGAACTTAAAGACAGATACATTGTTTTGGCCGTTGGGTTTGCTTTATCAAAAACAATGGAAGTAACAACAAACTACAGTGCGCTTACAAATATGCTCTGCGAGAAAAACATCACCTCCCCTACTCCGCTACAAATAGCCGAATGCATTGCCGAGATACGTCGGCAAAAACTTCCCGACCCAAAAGAAATAGGGAGTGCAGGCAGCTTTTTCAAAAATCCTATCGTCACCCACTCGCACCTGGAAATACTGAAAGCAACCTATCCCAACATAGTATGCTACCCCTCGGGCGAGCACTACAAGCTGGCAGCAGGATGGCTGATAGAACAATGCGGATGGAAAGGCCGCAGCCTGGGACAGGTGGGCGTTTATGACAAACAGGCTTTGGTGCTGTTTAACAAAGGCGGCTGCTCGGGAGCCGAAGTGGTGAACATTGCCAACGCAATAGTGGCCGACGTGGAAAGCAAATTTGGCGTACGCCTAGAAAAGGAAGCAATAATAATATAATAGTACATTATATATATAATAATATAGAATAAACTTTGAACAACATATATACATACATTTTATGAACGAAAAGATAAATAAATTCTGGGATTGGTTTTTGGCCAACAACGAACGACTTACAATGCTTTCGGAATACACCGACGACGAGCAATCTGCTTTGTTGGACGAACTGCAACAAGAATTGACAGCATACTGCGAAGGCCTTACTTTCGACATGGGCGAGCAAACCAAGAATGGCCGTCGCCTTACAATAAGTGCCGAAGGCGATATCGAACTGTTCCGCTATGTAGTGGAATTGGTTGAAAACGCACCCGACATAGACTGGTGGGAGTTTATACCCTTCAAACAGCCATGTGGCGAAGACCTAAAAGTACATTTTGGAAAATATGTCTTCGAAACAAAGAAGATGTACTTCCAACATTTGGAAAACGAAGAAGAACCGGACATACTGGGAGTACGTGTGGCACTGAAACATCAACAAACCGACGATGAAGATTTTCTTGTGGGCGTATATGTTACACTCGAAGCCATGATAGGCGAATTTGACTGTGCCACTCTGCTGGGATACTTGGATATATGCCCTATACCCGAAAACCCGGAAAAAGAAAACTTCTATCCGCTTACCGACTTTCCGAAGTTCATAAAGCGTTTTAAAGAAGAACGAGAAAAATAAACAAGCATAACACCGTGACAATTAATAATATAAAAGAATTGGGGAAAAGTTTTTTGCAACTTTTTGTACGATAGTAGCAAAATTTCCCAATAAAATTATTAATTTCGCAGAAGTTTTGCACGACATTTTAGCAAAGTATAATGCTATTTATACAGCTTATTTTTAGAATATTACAAACTTAAAAAGAATAAAAGATTATATGGGTAAAGTAGATGTATTGCTAGGTTTACAATGGGGCGATGAAGGAAAAGGGAAAATTGTAGATGTATTGACCCCCGAGTACGACGTTATCGCACGATTCCAAGGAGGCCCAAATGCCGGACATACACTCGAATTTAATGGTATCAAACATGTGCTACACATCATTCCATCGGGAATTTTTCATGAAGAAAAAAAGAACGTTATAGGAAATGGAGTGTTGATTGATCCATATATCTTCGCCAAAGAAATAGAGCATTTGAAACGTCGCAACGTTGATGCAACCAAGAACTTATACATATCCAAGAAAGCCCACCTCATACTTCCATCGCACCGTATGCTGGATGCCGCCAACGAGCAAGCCAAAGGTAGTGCCAAGATAGGCTCGACCCTAAAAGGAATAGGACCGGCTTATACCGACAAGATAGCACGCTCCGGATTGCGTGTAGGCGACATATTGGAATTTGACTTCAAAGAAAAATACGAACTACAAAAGTTTCAACACGTACAGCTATCCAAGACATTGAAATTTGATGTAGCCAAATTCCGTATCGACGATATGACTTTGGAAGAGTATGAAAACCAATGGTTCGAATCGTTGGAAACACTAAAAGCATTCCAACTTATCAATAGCGAATACTTCCTCAACGACTGCTTGAACAAAGGAATGAAGGTATTGGCCGAAGGAGCGCAAGGCTCTATGCTGGATATAGATTTTGGTTCGTATCCCTTTGTAACCTCGTCGAGCACCGTAACAGCCGGCGTTTGTACCGGATTGGGCGTAGCCCCATCCAAAATAGGTCGTGTGATGGGCATAACCAAAGCCTACTGTACACGCGTAGGTGCAGGCCCGTTCCCAACCGAACTTTTTGACAACGACGGCGAAGAGCTACGCCAAAGAGGTAACGAATTTGGTTCTACCACCGGCCGCCCACGCCGCTGCGGATGGATAGACATACCCGCACTGAAATACGCTTGCATGCTAAACGGTGTTACAGATTTGTTCGTAACAAAAATAGATGTGTTGAACGAATTTGATGAAGTAAAGGTGTGCGAAAAATACACCATCGATGGCAAAGCATCCGAAGAAATACCTTTCGAATTTAACTCGGTAGAGATATTGCCACAATACAATAAATATAAAGGATGGAAATGCGACCTAAAAGGAACATCATCATTCGACAAACTGCCCGAAAACTTGCAATCGTATCTAAAAACATTGGAAAATCTGATCGGAGTACCGGTAAAAGCAATATCAATAAGCCCCGACAGAAAAGATGTTTTATTCAGATAGACAATAATAATAACATTTGGTCGTTATAAGCCAAAGATAACATTCAAAGTTGAAAATAGATGAAAAAAATAGTTTTTATTACATTGATGAGTATATGTGTTTTAGCCACTGCTCAAACCAAAATTAAAGAGTCGGAAGTGCCAAAAGCAGTACTGTTGGCTTTGGAAAACACATATAAATCGTACAAAGTTAAAAGTTGGTTTCAAAACCCCGGACAATACATTGCCGAATTGGTTGTGGACGGGCAGGCAGGTAAATCATTCTTTACCGATGCCGGCGATTGGCAATACAGTTCGTTTCCCGTTAGTGTAGAAGAAATGCCTACATTGGTAAACACTTATTTCGACAACAACTATCCGGGATACCGCATCAAATCATCAGAATACGTTGAAGAGATGAGCGGCGATAACTACTACCGACTAATTATTGCCATGAAAGGATTGGGAGCTAATGACTATGAGCTTGTGTTCGACACAAGAGGAAAGTTATTGAAAAACAATGCCCCCGACCCTGTTGTTGTAAAACGCGACTTTGATGCTCGTAAAAATCCGGAAAACGGCGAAGTAATTGACGAGAGAGACAACGAAGGTGATACCGAAGGTAAAAAACCAATATGGAGTAAAAACAAAAAAGACGATGCCAACAAGTACAATCCTCCTAAAGCTATGGTACAAGATTTCGAAAAAAGAAATCCAAAAACCAGAGTGGCAAAAGGACCGTTTTGGGTATCGAGAGACGACGGTGGTGTAGCCTACTTCTCAAACAGAAACAAAGCCGAGTTTGAAGCTGTATATGGTGGCGACAACAAACTTATCAAAACAGGTACAGTGATGAGAAAAGAACGTTTTTCACGTCCTATACTTAAATACTTGGCCGAGAAATTTAAAGGCGAAAAATATAAGGTTGTAAAAATGGTTCGCTACGACTTTGATTCCAAATACAGAGATCCGGATACAGGCAAACGCCCAAAATCGTATTTCTATGTAGTGGTTTCGTTGAAAGTAAAAGGTAAAACCGACTTGCAATACACCCGTATGACTTTTGACAACAACGGCAACTTCACCGGATTGGTAGCCAGCCCTCTGGACGAAAAAGACATACAATAATTAGATTGAACATATAGATAATTACGAAAGAAAGCATGTCATTATAATCAAAAACGACATGCTTTTTTTTGGCAACAACCCCTATCGAATAAAGAAGCTCATGAGTAAATCCTTTCTACCCATAACAGCCAAAGAGATACAGGAACGAGGCTGGGACTATGTGGATATAATAATCGTTTCGGGCGATGCATATATAGACCACCCTAGTTTTGGCCATGCAATGATAGGCCGTGTGTTGGAAAGTGCCGGCTACAGAGTGGCCATCCTTCCACAACCCAACTGGCGCGACGACCTTCGCGATTTCAAAAAACTGGGACAACCCCGACTGTTTTTTGGCATAACATCGGGATGTATGGACAGCATGGTTAACCACTACACCGCTGCCAAACGCCTACGCTCCAACGATGCCTACACCCCGGGCGGGGAAGCAGGATTCAGACCCGACAGGGCTACATACGTATACTCCCAAATACTCAAACAGCTATACCCCGACACCCCAATAGTGATAGGCGGCATAGAAGCCTCGATGCGCAGATTTTCGCACTACGACTATTGGG
>JAGCLZ010000064.1 GCA_017646685.1 Bacteroidales bacterium
GAGAATAAGAGCATCAAGCTCTGTGTTTATACTATGTTTATTATATTTATATCTACGTCGTTACATCTTATTTTACGTTTATTTGAAAGTGCAAAGATACAACTTATTTTGGAAATAATGGCAGGTTTTAGCAAAAGTATTTTATTCCCACTATTTACAAGTGCCATAATTGTGGAGTGTAACTATGGCACTTTGGATAGCAAACTGCCATGGTTAGGGGGCAAAAGTATGGGAGTTTTGGGTCGGAATCCGCATGGTTGCGGTGGCTAAGTATGGTAGTTTTGCAGCAAAATATATCGGAGTCGTGAACAAGTGATTCTTTCTGTTTCATACCTATGGATAGGTTGGTTACTTTCGTTTCGCCAAACTTGCTTGTCCCAAACTTAGTTATCGTCATTAAAAAAAGGGATTAAGTTTTAACTCAATCCCTTTATATATCTTTCGGTGTTATTGGCAATATACCGCCGTTCCCGAGGCTATCACCATCATCATTCCGTTGTCGGCACCCAACACCTGGTAGTCTATATCAACCCCTACAATAGCGTTGGCACCCAAACGTTCGGCACGTTCTTCCAGCTCACGCATGGCGTTGTCTCGAGCTTTTACCAATTCTTCTTCGTAGCCTTTAGAGCGTCCGCCTATAAAGTTACGCACACTTGCAAACATATCTTTAAGGACATTTATACCTACAATCACTTCGCCCGATACTATTCCTTTGTAGTCTACTATCCTTTTGCCTTCTATGCTGTTGGTTGTTGTTATAATCATAAATATGTGTATTTAAATTGTTAGTCCAAAACTATCTTACGTTCTACTTCTTGATAAGGCTTGTTGTTTCGATAGATAGTTTGTTTTGTCCAATTGCCGTTTTCGTCATATACATATTCGTATGCGTGCTTCCAGTTAAGGTGTTCGTCATAGTTAAACGAAATCATTTCGGTAACGTTGTCATGGTCGTCATAATATGTTGTGGTTATGGCTATCAAATTGCCATCGGCAGCATAAAAACGCCATTCAGTTTCGTTGTCACGCTCGTCATACTTATACATATAAGTTTGCATAAGGCTGTCGTTTACGTCGTAGAACTCTATTTCGGTACAGTTTCCTCTATCGTCGTACTTATACACACGTTTTTCTTCTATTGTGCCCTCATCAGTATAGCGTAGTTCTTCCAACAATCTGTTGTCTTTGCTATATGTGGATGTTTCTTTACGCACCATTTTTTCTTTGCTTCCATACACAGTACGTTCCACACAATTGCCACGTTCGTCGTTAAGATAAGCAGTACGAGCAGTAATGTTGTAATTACGGTCATATTCGTTCCAACCCAACCAATATCCGTTTTTGTCGAAATAATAGGAATAGTATGTAAACTTATTGCCCGCTGTTGTAAATTTATCTTCAAGATTTCCGCGAAGGTCGAAGGTGATAGAGTCGGTAGATACCAACTGACGGTTTCCATTCTTGTCAACAATATTGCTGTTGTAGGTATATACAATCATGTAGTTTACATTACCTCTAAGACCCATTTTTTCGGTAGAGTTGCGGTATTTTTTTGCTGCAAATACACTTCCCATAGCCAAGGAAAGTACCAATGTTGTTATAATAAACTTTTTATTCATTTTATTATGTTTTTTATTCATTATTGTTATTAAAATCGTTTTTATGTCGGGCTTTCCATACAAAGAAAGCTATTGTTGCCACCAACGTTATTGCACCTCCAAGGCTGTATGCCGTAATATGCGGAAGTCCAAAACCCTCTTTTTGAGCAATAAGTATGAATGTCGAACAAACCATTGTCATAAATAACGCAGGAATTAGCGTTATAATATATGGTTTTCGTTTTTCTGCCAAATAAATTGTTATAGCCCACAGAGTGAACACCGAAAGCACTTGGTTTGCCCAAGCGAAATATCGCCATATAATGTCGAAACCTTGTGCATCACCAATTTCCCAAATAAGTATTCCTGTAGTGGCTAGAAATATAGGTATCGACACTGCAAGACGTTTGCGTATAGGCTTTTGGTCGTAGTTGAGGAAGTCGGCTACTATAAGGCGTGCCGACCGCAATGCCGTGTCGCCCGAGGTGATGGGGGCAAATATTACACCCATTATTGCCAACAAAGCTCCCACAGTTCCCAACCAATTCTTTGTTATAAAGTCCACTATTACCGATGCACCCTTGCTTACATCTACTGCCTCACGACCGCTATTGGGGTCGAAGAAGAAGTAAGTAGCTGCCGCAGCCCATATAAGAGCTACTATACCTTCGGCTATCATGGCACCATAAAATATAGGGCGGCCTTGCTTTTCGTTGGTCATACAGCGTGCCATCAGTGGCGACTGAGTGGCGTGGAATCCCGAAATAGCACCACAGGCTATGGATATAAACATCATAGGGAATATAGGTGTAGCCTCGGGATTGGGCATTTTGTTGTTGAGCCCGTCCCATATTTCGGGAAGGGATGGTTGGTTTATAAATATCGAAACTAATATACCAAATGCCATAAACAATAAGCATACACCAAACACGGGGTATATCTTACCTATAATCTTATCTATAGGCAAAAGTGTGGCTATTATATAATAGGCAATTATTATAAGTATCCAAATGTATATATCTATGCTTGGAACAAGGTTGGCCAAGAGCTTGGCAGGCCCATCAACAAACACTACTCCTACCAATATCATAAGAAACACCATAAAGGCACGCATAAACTGTTTTACACCGTTGCCCAAGTATTTGCCATGAATTTCGGGCAGACTTATGCCGCCATTTCTCAACGAAATCATACCTGCAAGATAATCATGAACAGCTCCTGCAAAAATACTTCCAAACACTATCCACAAAAACGATGCCGAACCATATTGTGCACCCATTATAGCACCAAAAATAGGTCCTAATCCTGCAATATTAAGAAATTGAATAAGAAAAATACGCCACGGTTTCATGGGTATATAATCTATGCCATCTTGCTTGGTGTAGGCAGGCGTAGCTCGCGAAGCATCTACTCCAAATATCTTTGCTATCAGCTTGGAATACAAAAAGTAGCCAAGCAATAAAAGCACTATCGACAACACGAAACTAATCATAATCAAACATTTTATTTCATCATTACAAATATCATGCAAATAACAATTTGCACGATAGAAATCGAATGCAAAAATACACAAAATATTTCATATACAAAAAGAATTTACATACCTTATACAAAAAAAATAAACCATCAGCACCAATAGTTCGAAAAAAACTACATTCGGAAAGAAGATGGAGTTTCATCAAGAGGGAGATGTGTATACATCAGGAGGAAATTTACAAAACATCTGCTACTACTATCAAGTATTTTTTTTACAAAAAAATATTGGATTGTCTAAATTATAGTTTGACAAAACTTTCTTTTCTCCACATTGTTTATACTGCAAAACAACAACAACATTATAATAATAACCATATAAACATAATAGCTTATGACATTTACATTGCCCCCATTGCCCTATGCGACCGATGCATTGGAACCTTTTTTGTCTAAAAAAACAGTGGAATACCACTACGGCAAACATCATGCCGCCTATATCGAAAATACTAATAAACTTATTCGTGATACTCATTTCAAAGATTGTAAAAATCTGGAAGATATAGTGCTACATTCTGATGGTAACTTGTATAATAATGCAGCACAAGCCTGGAACCATGATTTTTATTGGCATTGCTTTTCGCCTAAGGGAGGTGGTATGCCCAATGGTGTATTAGCCGAAAAGATAGAAAAAGACTTCGGGTCGTTTGATGAATTTAAAACCAAATTTGCCATAGCTGCTACCTCGCTCTTTGGGTCGGGATGGATATGGCTTGTGGAAAACAACGATGGTAGGTTGGAAATATTTCCCACTGCCAACGCCGATAATCCGTTGCGGTTTGGTAGAAACCCAATATTGGTTTGCGATGTATGGGAACATGCCTATTACCTTGACAAGCAGAACCGCCGTACCGAATACGTAAACGAATTTTGGGACAAGATAGATTGGGATGCTGCAACTGCCCGACTGAAAAACTGTAAAGCATACAACTGCAAATCGTGCTTTGTTTAAAATTACTGAAAATACTTTTTTTCATGATAGTTAACTTGCAACATCGGGTGAAAAAAAATAATACTCGATGCTGCTTTTTTGGATATAAACAGAAATTAATTTGCCA
>JAGCLZ010000065.1 GCA_017646685.1 Bacteroidales bacterium
CACAAACTGTACGTACATATACGTCGTAAGTTAAGTCTGATTCCAAACCTTCGATAGTATATGCTGGAGTGTTTTCAACTACAACTTTGGTTCCGTTGGCTTCCGATACTCCTTCCATACCGTAGGATATTTCCCACTTAGTTTGGCTAGCACCCGGAGTCCAATTGATAGTTGCGCTGTTGGCAGTAACGGCACTTGAAGTGATGTTGCTTACGCCTTCGCAAGTAGCAGTGCGGAATGTAAATGCTTCCGACCATTCGCTGGTTACGTCAGCTTCAACGCTACAATAAGCTTTTACACGTACTGTATATTCAGTGTTAGAATACAAGTCTGTCAAGTTTACAGAAGCAGTAGTTACCTCTATAGTATCCCATGCGCTAGCATCGGCACCATAACCGTAAGCCACTTTCCATGCTTCTTGGTTGTTAAGCGAATCGGTCCAAGCCACAGTAGCCGAAGTTAAGGCAACATTGCTAGCAGAGAATCCCATAGGAGCAACGCAAGGAAGTTCTAATGTAGTAGTGCTTATTAGAGCCCAAGCCGAAGTAGATACGGAGTCACATAGTTGACGTACTTGGAAATCGTAATCGGTTTCGGGTTGCAAGCCAGTTACTGTAAAGGTATTGGTATTGTTAGCTGCAATTTCAGAGCTCCAATCTGTTTCCGAAGTTTGTTTGTAAACTATTTCGTAGTTACCTATAGTAGCCCAAGAAAGATCGGCAGTTGTAGAACCCGGTTCAACAGTCAAACCAACAGGTTTAGGACATGCACCACCACAAGATACAAACTTAACAGTGTTACGGTATTCGTAACGAGTACCTGCAGGAAGGTTAGTTCTATCCATTACAGGGCTGTCTTGATATTTGTACAATGCTTTATATTCGCCGGTATTCTTGATAAATCCAAATTTATTCGAACTATTGGTATATGTTTTTGTACTATCAAATACTGCCAATACAAGATTGTCTGTTCCATTGTAAGTAAATGCAGTATCGAATATAATTTCAAACCAATAGTTTTCACCAGTATTATTCCAAACAATATCACCAAAATATACTTGTTGTAATGTACTATCCGGTATCCACGATGTAGTAGAAGCAAATGAGCTATCAGTAGTGTGGCCTAAGAATATTCTTACATTTTTACGAGTGATTTCTTCAGCCAATTTATATTGGAATGCAATAGAATTGATTTCTATTTCGGCACCACCACCGGTCAAAGTATCAACTTCGCTTGGTAAGAATATTTGTTGAGTGTATGAATAGTTGTAGTAAGTATGCATTGGCAAATATGCTCCTGTATATGTTACAGTATCATATACAGTATAATCGAATGCATCTTCACAAGCACGTGTCATAATAGAAGATCCCCACCATTTAGCAGTGTCTTCGGCGCCACAAATACCTCTTACATAGATATCATATTTAGTAGCAGGAGTAAGATTCATCAAAGTGTGAGGACGAGATAGAGCTATTTCGGTTATACCTGCACCTGTTCCCGGAGTAAATCCTTCAGGACCATATTCTATTTCCCATGCTGTAGCTGTGCTAGGATCGGTCCAATTGATAATAGATGTAGTAGCAGTTGTAACACTATCATCGATATTACGAACGTGAGGACAAGTAGGTATGTAGTCTACAGATACATCATCAATGTATACATAATTTGACGAACCTGCAGGATCTACAAATGCTATACGTCCATTTGTACCGGTATAAGCACCCATTGATATTTCAAACAATTCCCATACACTGGTTGTTGAAGGAGATATTGTATCGATAGGTACAAATGTATTGATATCGGTAGGATCGGTAACAACACCTACAAGAATTTGGTAGCTAGAACTAGTTTTGTATGCATAGAACGATAGTTCCAATGAATCAACAGGAACTGTAAATTCGGGCAATGTAAGTATTGCATGATAAGTAGATCCTCCACTTGTCATATACATTGATTTACTTCCTGAATGACGATAAGATGTTGAAATGTAAGGATAAGCAGTCCATTGGTTTTCATAGCTGCTATAGCGTTCCCAACAACGGTCAAATTCAGCTGTTGTGCTTGAACTTGCCACCCATGTTTCGAAATCTTCGGCAAATGGAATAGTATAAGGAGCACAAAGAGTGTAGGTACTTCTTGTTGCACCGTACAATGTTTCGCTTCCACATATTGATGCTATACGTACATCATATTCGGTATTAGGAGTAAGGTTGTTGATAGTGTAGAATGTATCAGTAGTTGAAGCAACAGCTACTGTCCATGCGGTATCAGTTCCCAATTTATATTCTACCTTCCATGAAGTTTCGGTATATCCTTGAGCCCAAATAGCTTTGAATGAATATGGAGTTTCTTCAACAAGTGCTACGTTTGGAGCAAGACATGTTACAGGAGTTTCATCATCACATGGACTTATAAACTTGATGTTGTTTCTGTAGTTCAAAAGATATTGATCGTCATACATAGTAGTAGGATTCGAAGGCAAAATATCATCTCCATCTTGGAACATAGTAACTGCCATACTTGAAGTAGTGTTATGAGCAGTGAAATATGGCGAGCAATTGTAATATCCGGTATTGTCGTCAAAAGCTATTACGATGTTGCTTGTACCATTGTATTCAAATGCATCGTCAAACATAATATTGTTCCATCCTTCAACAAATTCGTATGTATCGTCATAAACAACAGTCATTAAGCTATCAATAATGACGTTGTAAGGTGTGGCAAAATGGGTAGAATCGGTATGACCAATGTAAACAACTATTTCGCGTTCATCGCTACCTGTACCTTCGTTCAAGAAGAACGATACACCAGTAATTTCGGTAGCACCATTCATTTCAGATGCAAGATATATTTGTTGAGTATACGAATATTCATAGCAACCTGCAACCGGTATTTCTTCGGTTGTAACTGATGTTTCTTCACCTATTGCAATTTCGCCACCCAGCAAACATCTTGTTGTGAATTCTGCTACACCAAATATTGGGCTTCTGTCGGTACCACAAATAGATCTAACTCTTACAATATAAGATGTAGTAGGTTCCAAATCAGCTATCATAAAGTAAGGATTGGTAGTATTGATAGTTCTTAGAAGAGTGTTAGATTCTTCGCCTACTTCTTCCAATTCCAATTCAAATTGAGTAGGAGTATCGGGTAGTTCAGTTGTATAATCCCATCTGATAAATGCCGATTGAGCAGCAACGCTTTCAGTAGATACCTCTGTTACAAACGAACAGTCAGATTGTTCTACACATTGTGCATGCAATTCAAATCCGGCATATTGACCGGAACCATCCGAAGTATATACTATAGTGATAGGTCCTGTACGAGATACGAACGGTCCGATATTATTGTTGCTTCCCACGATGTTGCAGTATTGTGTACCTGTAGTACCTACGCCATCGTATATTTTCAAGTAGTCGCAGCAGCTTTCGCCTGCGTATGAACCACTAATAGATATTACAGAGTCGGGCGACGATGGGTAAATAACCAATGTGGTATTACATGAAGCAGAATAGTTTTCAAAAGCACCGCCATCGTCATAGATAGTCATATCACATGCATAAATGGTATCAATACCGATTTTAGCCATATTATAAGTACCGGCAGCAGCAGTCAAAGGACCTCTCCAACGGCTATATTCGCCATTACAATCTGTACGAACATAAAAGTCGTAATATACACCGGGAGCCAAGTTTGGTATCAATACTGTATCGGTTGTAATATTTGATATTGTTATTGCAGTTTGAGTAGTTTCAAGACTATCAATATCAAATCCTACAGAGTCGTAAACAACTTCCCAAGCCGAATGGCTTTCGAATGTGTCTTCCCATTCTAATGTAACAGAGTTGCCGGTTACATCACGAACTGCTATCGATGAAGGTCTTGCACAATCAGGAAGAGGTTCGATAGTTATATTATCAACATATACATAGTTATATAAGTATGTCGAAGTTGAACCGGCAGGCAATACAGGAGCCGAAGCTAGAACTATGTAGCGTCCGGTACCATCTTCGGGATATTGATTTAAGAATATTTCCATTTCTTCCCATTCGTAAGTGCTGGATATTGCAACTGTATCGATAGGATAGAACGAACCTCTGATATCGGCAGTATCGCTAACAATACCTACAATTACAGTTCCCGGATAAGAAGTACCCAAACTTGTAGCCAAAGCTCTGAAAGAAACTTGAAGAGTGTTCATTGGGTAAGTTTCGATATCGATAGGAGGAGTCATAAGGTATGTCCAAGGTGTAGCTGTGTCGGACGAAGACTTGTAGCTGTACATATATAACGAAGAAGTTCCGGAATAATGTTGACTTGCCGATATTTGAGGATAGGAAGTATTTCCGTTGTATCCTTCGTAAGTCCAACATTCGGGTCTTACAGTGCTTCCAAAGCCGTAGCTTTCGAAAGTTTCGGTGAAAGGAATAGGCAATGTTCCGGCACATGGAGTTCTGAATGAGCAGCAAAGCGAATAGTAGCTTGTATCGTCGCCACAATCTGTGCGAACCCATACATCATAACCTGTCGAAGGCACCAAATCAACCATACTGAACGTAGCTGCAGAAACAGCTTCTTCAGTACCTTCGCCTGTTCCGGGTATAAATCCTGCAGGACCATACTCTACTATCCAAGCAGAGCCATTACCTTCGTCCCAAGTAATATCGGCTGTAGTTCCGGTAATATTGCTAGCTACAACGTTGGTAGGAACAGTACATTCGGGTATTACATTTATTGTAATATTATCTATATAGTTGCCAGTAGATATTCCTTCAGGTGTACGGAATGCTACGTGCAAACCTTCACCTTCGTATATCGATAATGGAATTACAAAATCTTGCCATGTGCTTTGAAGCAAACATTCAACCACTGCAATGGTATCGAAAGTAGAGATATCGTTAGGATCGCTCATAACACCTACTATCAATGGGCTATTGCTTGATGTGCTAACGCGAGCCATGCGGAACGATAGTTGCAATGTATTAAGAGGTTCTTCGAACAATGGCATAGCCAATACTGTGTACGAAGTTGCAGAGTTGTACATATACATACCTTTATTTCCACCACCGGTAGTAGTTACGTATGGATAAATAGTACTTGTGGAAACATAGGTAGTCCAACGAGTCCAACATGGGTCGATATACGATGTAGTTATGCTAGACGATGCAGGGTATGCTTCAAAAGTTTCGATATAAGGAAGAGTATCACTGTAAGGAAGACAAGTGGTACGGAACTGACCTTTTCTCCACATACTAGAATCGTTGGCAGAACAAAGAGCTCTTACATAAACATCATATAGAGTATTGTCTTCTAGCATTGTTAAAGCGTAAGTTGTATCGCTAACCAATGCCGAAACGCCGGTACCTAATGTAAAACCTGCAGTGTCGTATTCAATTATCCACTGAGTAGCAGTACCTACTTCTTGCCAAGTTGCGTTGGCAGAGTTTGGAGTAACAGCCGACAAAACCAAATTTATAGGTTTAGGACAAGTAATTATAGGACGTACAAATTCGTAGTAGCGATCTGCACCATGCCATCCTGTATAAGTTGTAGAATGTAATGCAGTGTAGAATGTAACAGCATTTGTAGTAGGGTTGATTATACAGAAATCAGATCCCGAAATTCCCAAACCTGTTTGATAACCGGAAGGATTGTTTCCAGGTAAAGAATGACCGTACACCAATACAACTTTGTTTGAATCTTCGTGCAATTGCACTTGCCACATAACGTCAGCATTGTTCGAAGAACTATAAGTATAACCCATCTTGTATTCTACTACAAGAGTACGAGCCGGAGCTGTTCCGAATACTTCATACTTAATGTGACCATTGGAACATGTTCCGATGTCCTTGGCACAACCCGAAATTTTTGGCATGTAACTAGTACTACCAAATTGTCCATCAGAAGAATAACTTCCCATGGCCACCGAACCCAAACGCATAGATCCGTTGGAGTTTACGGAAAATTGAGAATAAGTGTCTTCTCCAAACGCAAAGTTGAATCCAATGTTCATAACAGAGGATGCTTGGTCGTCTGTAGATGTGCCAAAAATTTGTGTGGCACCACTAGTCAGTGTCATCCACTTGGTGCTATCCACTCCGGTACGAACGGTGTAATCCACCAAGTCTTGTGCTTGCGTTACCCACGGCACCATCAGAGCCGCAAATAACAAACTTAATAAGATTTTTCTCATTATAAAATCATTTTTATTAATAAATTGGTTAATTAATTATTTTTATTCTTTAAAGTTGTATTTCCACTATCAAACAGACTGCTCTGTTTGGCAATAGAAAAACTCGACAAAATTACATATTTTATTTGTATTATGGAAAAGAAAATTGTTAAATTACAGAACGGTATCTGTAACTTACTGTAAAAAGGATTAATATGCATGAATAATTTTTCAATCGAACAGTTGTTTGAATCAGCTTAACCTCTGATAAAGGCGGAAACTGTAAAGGGATTTATAGTTTTTTTGATATATTTTTCTACGCTAATAGCCTATGTTATACATACGATTGGCCGATGATAAAAAAAAGTCTGCCTCGCGATGCGAATGAATTTTCCTCGTGAGGCAGATGGCACGCCCTCGTGAGGCAGATTTCAGCTTCTCGCCACGTGGTGATTTCAATCTCGAATCTGTTTCAAAAAAAATCGCTCCACCAATGGAGTATTGTGTTTTTTAATATATTTTACGATGTTGTTAACGTTACCACCGAATTCCACCCCAATTACCCCTCAATTACCATATATATTACTATAATACAGTGGGTTAACCTATTTTTAACAGAATTTCTACCCCCCACCTTGCATTCCTTGGTTTGGATTGATAATCATTGGATTAGCAATTTGGGTTAGAATTATTAGTTTCCATTTGTATCCATCCCCCTCGAGCCTGTTCAATCGGCAGCCTTACCACTCACTTCGTTACCCGACCACCTTATTGCCACTCTTTATGCTGCTATATATTGCTATATATTGCTATATATTGCTATATATTGCTATATATCACTATATTATATTATTATATATCAGTATATTACACTATATTTTCATCCCAAATAGTCCACCGCAGGGATTGCAAATATCACAACCGCAACAGATGCTTTGCACATGGCGTTTTTCCCACCTACAGCCATCAAAAAAAACACTGCCTCCATCAAGCCATTGCCATCCGCCCCACCACCATTCCACCTACAAACACCAAAGGTTCGAGAGAGAGAAAAAAACATGCACAAACATCAACCATCATACCACCATGCGGCACTACCCTGCCACCGATACAAATACATATCGGAAATAAACAATCCTGCACTTTTCCAAAAAAAAGGACAAATTCCACTTCTTTGCCTTTATTATATATCATTGATATATAATAATATAGATATTATACTATATTATTAAATCATTGATTACCAATCACAAACAAAAAAAAACAGCAAAGTAGGGGGGTAAAGAATCTGTTAAAATAAGGTCAAATCACTGTAATACAATATTATATGTGGTAATTCGATAGTAATTCGATGGTAATTTCATTGCAATTTTAACAAACCTTAAAAATTCAAAAATACCATCTATAAAACAGTCATTTTTAGGATATTAAATTATATCTGCCTATTCGGTTCGCAGAAATGTAAGCGTAACTCCGCGTATTTTGTCGAAAGCATCGGTTACACGTCCGCTTCTGGATTTTCGCACAGAGAAATCCAACGAGCAGTTCAACTCGAAGCGTTGGTTGAATTGTTCCAACCCTTCGTCCTTAAGCAGCCTCATCACATCGTTCATAAGCGGATATTCAAACTCTACGCGGTATATTTCGTTTACCGTCTTTTCCATCACCTCGGCCTTATCCAAGGCGTCCTTTGTTGCAGCTTTATAGGCACTTATAAGTCCCGACACGCCCAGTTTTATGCCGCCAAAGTATCGCACCACTACCACCAGGGTGTTGGTCAGATCCTTCGAAAGCAGCTGCCCATGTATAGGCCTTCCGGCAGTACCCGAAGGCTCGCCATCGTCGTTAAGGCGGTAGGTGGCCTTGTCGTGGCCAAGTATATAAGCATAGCAGTGGTGGCGGGCATCGTAGTATTCCTTTTTTATCTTCTCCACGTGGGTTTTTATCTCGGCCTCGGTTGTCACCGGTATGGCAAAAGCCAAAAACTTACTGCCTTTTTCCTTGTATATACCTTCTGATGTGGCTTTTATTGTCTTATATGTATCGTCGACCATAGTTGTAGTTTTTAATTATGATAGAAGCAAACAAAATCGTCGTCGACCTGTTTGACCGTGTTTGGAGCCTTATTAATCAGTGGAGCATGCAGGCCTTTTCCAAACATCTTATTGCCGATAAGCACACGGGCTTCGTCCCAAAGATTTTGGCTTATAAAGGTATTGAGCATCCTTAATCCCCCTTCCACTATCAGCGACTGCACTTTGCGCTGCCAAAGGTCGGCAAGCACCTCATTTAAAAGATTGTCGAAGTTGATTGGAACATATAGCAGATTGTTCGAACTCAAGAGGTTCAGATTTTCGGTATACACCACCGTAGGTGTAGAGCCGTCGAGTATAAAGGATTGTTTCGGCATACGGCCGGCCCTATCAATGGCTATACGCAGCGGATTTCGGCCATGCCATAGGCGTGCGGTAAGCCGGGGATTATCGTTTACCACGGTTTGCGTTCCTACCATTATGGCTGCCTCTTGGGTGCGCCATTTATGCACCTCACATTTCAGCTTCTCGTTGGTAATCCAATAGGATTTTTGCGTATTGTCTGTGCGGTCTATATCCATAAAACCATCCCTTGTCTGAGCCCATTTGAGTATTATATACGGCCGCTGTTTTTCCATGTAGGTAAAGAATCGTCTGTTTAAAAAGCGCCCCTCCTCTTCAAGCACACCCATGGTTACGCTTATACCTGCATTGCGTATCTTTTCTATGCCACGCCCGGCCACAAGAGGGTTGGGGTCGGCATTACAAACCACCACTCTCTCAAACGGATATTGGGCAATAAGGTCGGCACAAGGGGGCGTTTTGCCATGATGCGAACAAGGCTCAAGGTTTACATACAGCGTGCTTTGCTCGAGGGCAGAATGGTCCGCAACACGCAGTATGGCATTGCGTTCGGCATGGTTTTGACCACAACATTGGTGAAACCCCTCCGAAATAATCCTGCCGTCTTTCACCACCACACAACCTACCATAGGATTGGGCGCGGCATAGTGTATCCCATTTTCTGCCAAGGCAAAACATCGCCTCATGTATAATTCATCTGTCGTCATAATATTTGCAAAAGTACAACTTTATTTGGAAACGGAAGGGGAAAGGAAAAATAAATTTGCAAAATATTTTGCCATATCAAGAAAAAGCACTATCTTTGCAACCGAAAATGAGAGATATAATAAGAAATATAACCCCTTATCGTACGTTTCTAAATATCAAGAATAGAGACGAATTCGTTACTATATAGCCGAGTTGGTACGGTCCGAACTCGCTCTTCATTTTGATGCATTTTTTCATGCAGATTCTTTGGAATATTTTTATTATCTATTATCCAAACACATAGAGAAAAAACGAAATAACAATAAATATATCAATAATAACATTAAAATAAAAAGATTATGGAATTACCATTTGCAGAATCTTACAAAATTAAAATGGTTGAGCCTTTGCGCAAATCTACTCGCGAAGAACGCGAACAATGGATTAAAGAAGCTCACTACAACTTATTTGGATTGAAATCCAGCCAAGTTTATATTGATTGTATCACCGACTCTGGTACAGGTGCTATGAGCGACCGCCAATGGGCTGCCATGATGACCGGTGATGAAAGCTACGCAGGTGCTTCTTCTTTCTTCCATTTGAAAGAAACCATCACTCGCCTTACCGGTTTTGAATGGGTTATACCTACTCACCAAGGTCGTGCTGCCGAAAACGTATTGTTCAGCTATCTTGTAAAAGAAGGTGACTATGTTCCAGGTAACTCTCACTTCGATACTACAAAAGGTCACATCGAAGGCCGTCAAGCTTTTGCAGTAGACTGCACTATAGATGAAGCTAAAAACACTCAACTTGAATTGCCTTTCAAAGGTAATGTTGATTTGAAAAAATTGGAACAAGTTCTTATCGAAAAAGGCGATAAAGTTCCTTTCATCATCATGACTATCACCAACAACACTGCCGGTGGCCAACCTGTATCTATGGAAAACCTACGTGGTGTTCGTGCTTTGGCCGACAAATATGGCAAACGCGTTGTTTTCGACTCGGCTCGTTTTGTTGAAAACGCTTACTTCATAAGAACTCGCGAAGAAGGTTATGGCGACAAAACCATAAAAGAAATCTGCCGCGAAATGTTCTCTTTGGCCGATGGTATGACTATGTCGTCGAAAAAAGACGGTTTGGTAAACATGGGTGGTTTTATAGCTACTAAACACGAAGAATGGTACGAAGGTGCTAAAGGTTTCTGTATTCGTTACGAAGGTTTCCTTACTTATGGTGGTATGAACGGCCGCGATATGGACGCTCTTGCTGTAGGTCTTGACGAAAACACTGAACTTGAAACTGTTGAAACTCGTATCAAACAAGTTCAATATTTGGCTGCTCGCTTGGACGAATTTGGTATTCCTTACCAACGCCCTGTAGGTGGACATGCTTTGTTTATCGATGCTTCGTTGGTGCTTACTAACGTTCCTAAAGAAGAGTTCCCTGCTCAAACTTTGGCTATCGAACTTTACAAAGAAGCCGGTGTACGTGGATGCGAAATTGGTTACATTCTTGCCGACCGCGACCCTGTAACTCGCGAAAACCGCTTTGGAGGCCTTGACCTTCTTCGTTTGTGTATCGCTCGTCGTACTTACACTAACAACCACATGGACGTTATCGCTGTGGCTCTTAAGAACGTTTTCGACCGTCGTAACGAAATCAAACACGGTTATCGTATCACTTGGGAAGCTCCTCTATTACGTCACTTCACAGTACAATTGGAAGAAATTAAATAGTTTTTTTATACAACTATATTTATCAAAAGCAACTTTCCAACCTTAGGGGAGTTGCTTTTTTTGTTGCCTCGCGCCCACACGCACAAAAAAAGGCCGCAGCTTTTATCCGCGACCCTTTTTTATACATATTTCAGTCTTAAACTGTATTATCCTACATTAACTCCGTTGCCTACCAATTGGCTTGGGGTTATTAATACCAATCTGCCGTCCTTATCTTCGGCCGAAAGTATCATACCTTCACTTACCACACCTTTAAGCTTACGCGGCTCGAAATTGGCTATAAAGCACACCTGCATGCCTACCAGCTTTTCGGGCTCGGGGTAGTATTTGGCTATGCCTGACACTATTGTACGACCACCCATGCCGTCATCTATACGGAATTGCAACAACTTGTCGGCTTTTGGCACTTTCACACATTCCAACACCGTACCCACACGTATGTCCACCTTGCCAAAGTCGTCGAAGGCTACGTTTCCTTTTATCGAAGCCGGCTGCCAGCTGTTCAGCTCGTTTTGTTTCTTGGTTTCGAGTAGTTTGTTCAACTGTGTTTCTATGGCCGCATCTTCTATCTTTTCGAAAAGAAGTTCGGGTTTTTCCAAATCGGTGCCTGCCGAAAGCAAATCGGCACTGCCTGCCTGATGCCACTTATCGGCGTCAAGATGCAGAAGCGACGAAAGTTTGGCTGCTGTAAAGGGCACAAACGGCTGGCAAAGTATGGCCAAATTGGCACATATCTGCAACGATATATTCAAGACCGTTTGGGTATATTCGGGATCTGTTTTTATAAGTTTCCAAGGCTCTGTTTCGGTTAGATACTTGTTTCCAAGACGAGCAAGGTTCATAAGCTCTGCAAGGGCTTCGCGGAAACGATAGGTTTCTATAGAGCGGCCTATGCGTTCTGGAAACTGCTTAAGCTCTTCCAACACCTGGGTTTCAAGTTCGGTAGTGCGGGTAACGGCAGGTACTTTGCCATCAAAAAACTTATGTGTGAGAACCATCGTACGATTTACAAAGTTGCCAAATATAGCCACAAGTTCATTATTGTTCTTGTCTTGAAAATCCTTCCAAGTAAAATTATTATCCTTGGTTTCGGGAGCATTGGCACATAGGGTATAGCGTAGCACATCCTGCTTTCCGGGGAAATCAACCAAATACTCGTGCAACCAAACAGCCCAATTGCGCGAAGTAGAAATCTTATCGTTTTCAAGATTCAAAAACTCGTTGGCAGGAACATTCTCGGGCAATATATAGCTTCCCTCGGCTTTAAGCATAGATGGGAATATTATGCAGTGGAACACGATATTGTCTTTTCCTATAAAATGAACCAGCTTGGTATCGTTGTTCTTCCACCATTTTTCCCAATCTTGGGTATGCTCCTTGGTGAAAGATATATATCCTATAGGAGCATCAAACCATACGTAAAGCACCTTGCCATCAACGCCTTCGATAGGCACTTTTACACCCCAATCCAAATCGCGAGTAACGGCACGCGGCTGCAACCCGGCATCTATCCACGACTTGCATTGGCCATATACGTTTACTTTCCAATCATTTTTGTGGTTTTCCAATATCCATTGGCGCAACCATTCTTCGTCCTTATCCAAAGGAAGAAACCAGTGTTTTGTTTCTTTCAATATCGGTTTGGCTCCGCTAAGGGTCGACTTGGGATTTATAAGGTCTGTGGCATTGAGCGATGTACCGCAAGCCTCACATTGGTCGCCATAAGCATGTTCATTTCCACAATGAGGGCAGGTACCGGTAATATACCTATCGGCAAGAAATTGACCGGCTTCCTCGTCGTAATACTGCATTGAGAGTTTTTCCACAAACTTACCTTCATCATATAATTTCTTGAAATACTCGGCAGCCGTTTTATGATGTTCGGCACTCGATGTACGCGAATATATATCGAACGATATACCCAATTCGGCAAAAGATTTCTTGATAATCTCGTGGTAACGATCCACGATATCTTGAGGGCCTACACCTTCTTTACGAGCTTTGATAGTGATAGGCACACCATGTTCGTCCGAACCTCCTATAAATATTACATCTTCGCCTACCGAACGAAGATACCTTGCATAAATATCGGCCGGCACGTATACTCCTGCCAAATGTCCAATATGTACAGGACCGTTGGCATAGGGCAATGCCGATGTAATAGTATAACGTTTAAACTTTTGTTCTTTATCTGTGTAAGTCATTGATTATCTATTTTTAGTTTTTTACAATACATAACAAATTTCTGTTGCAAAAGTAACAAACTTTTTTCGATTATAAAAGCGAGATGCAAATTAAGTAGCATATTTTTAAATAAAAAGCTATCCGTTGGATGAATCAAACTTGCCAATATTTGGTTTTGAGAATAGGAAATCACGCAATTATTTTGATATACAAATCAAAAGTACAACAACGGTGGGCGTAAAATTTTGTGTCACGTAGTAGATTTATCTACATCACGAGGGAGTTTCACTTACATCACGAGGAAATTTCATCTACATCGCGATGTAATTTTTGAGGCCATATATGGTCGAAAAATTTAATGATATATCGTCGGCGTCACCCCCCTATCATGAACCATTTGACAATAGGGTATTGCAATTTAATTTATCAAGGCAACTTCTAAAAATTCCACGTTCTATGAAATATTATCACGAAATAAAAGAACTTTTGTGTGATTTGCGTTTTTTCTTGGAATCTTTCTATTTCTTTTTCAATCGCATAGCCCGCTATACTCAATCAAAAGGAAGCAGAAATCTTCTCAAGAAAATTCCACAAATCACTTACAAAGCAATTTTTAGAAGTTGCCTCAAACAAATAAAAAGTTGTTTATAGAAAAAGAAAAATTCGTCATGTAGAAAATAAAATCGTATATTTGCAAAATTATATTGCGATAGGTGTATCTTGTAACCAATTGCAATATAACGAATTGAGTTATACATATAAATATCGACAGAAAAAAAAGTAGTTTTATGGCACAAATTATAGATAATATTTCACGGACATTCAACGAATATTTGTTGATTCCCGGCTTAACCAAACGCGATTCCAGCCCCGATAAAACAAGTTTAAAGACACCTTTGGTACGTTTTTCTAAAGGCGAAGAATCGAGCATATCATTAAATATTCCTTTTGTATCGGCCATCATGCAGTCGGTATCCGATTCAAACATGGCCATAGCATTGGCAAAAAATGGTGGACTTTCGTTTATATACGGCTCACAATCCATCGAAAGCCAAGCCGAAATGGTACGTAAAGTAAAGAAATATAAAGCAGGTTTTGTTGTAAGCGATGCCAATCTTACACCCGAACACACATTGCAAGATGTTATTGAACTGAAAGCCAAAACCGGATTCTCTACCATAGGTATCACCCACGATGGTACATCCAATGGCAAACTTTTGGGAATGGTTACAAGTCGAGACTATCGCCCAAGCCGCGATGCCATGGACAAGAAGATTAAAGACTTCATGACTCCGTTTTCGAAACTGGTAACCGGAAAAGACGGTATAGGCCTTGACGAAGCCAATGATATTATATGGGCCAACAAAGTAAACGCCCTTCCTATCATTGATGATAACCAATGTTTGAAATATTTCGTATTCCGCAAAGATTACGACAACCATAAAAACAATCCCGACGAACTTTTAGATGAACACAAACGCTTATTGGTAGGTGCCGGTATAAACACTCGCGATTATGCCGAACGTATACCCCGATTGATTGAAGCCGGTGTAGATGTTTTGTGTATTGATTCGTCCGACGGATTTTCGGAATGGCAACGCGACACCATCAAATTTGTTCGCGACAACTACGGCGACAGCGTGAAAATAGGTGCCGGAAACATTGTGGATAAAGATGGTTTCAACTATTTGGCCGAGTCTGGTGCCGACTTTATAAAAGTGGGTATAGGCGGAGGTTCTATATGTATAACACGTGAACAAAAAGGTATAGGCCGCGGACAAGCCACAGCTATAATCGAAGTAGCTCAAGCCAGAGACGAATATTTCGAAAAAACAGGCATATATATCCCTATCTGCTCCGACGGCGGTATAGTACAAGATTACCACATGGTACTAGCATTGGCTATGGGTGCCGACTTTATAATGATGGGACGCTACTTTGCTCGTTTTGACGAAAGTCCTACAAAAAAACTTATGGTCAACGGCAACTATGTGAAAGAATATTGGGGCGAAGGTTCCAACAGAGCACGCAATTGGCAACGCTACGACATGGGTGGAAAAGCATCGATGAAATTCGAAGAAGGCGTTGACAGTTATGTGCCATATGCAGGAAAACTTAAAGATAACTTGGATGTTACTTTGGGCAAAATGAAATCTACCATGTGTAGCTGCGGTGCCAATTCTATAGAAGAATTGAAACGTGTGGCCAAAATAACCATGGTTTCTTCCACAAGTATTATAGAAGGAGGGGCTCATGATGTTATCTTGAAAGAAACCAAACGCGACAACTAGCCAGCGTATATATATACAACAAAAGAGAGAGCCACATTGTGGTTCTCTCTTTTTGTTTTTTTAAACATATTAGTTCAATAAACTTTTCACTATTTCCGATACAATCTTATTGTCAGCTCTACCGGCAAAATGTTTTGTGGCGGCGCCCATCACCTTGCCCATATCCTTGGCTGTGGTAGCCCCTACTTGTGCTATAATGTTTTTCAATTCGGCTTCTACTTCTTCACGAGACAGCTGTTTGGGAAGATATTTCTCTATCACTCCTGCTTGAAACATTTCGGCTTCGTACAAATCTTCACGGTTCTGACCTTTATAAATCTCTGCCGCTTCTTTACGTTGTTTTACAAGTTTTTGAAGCAAAGCAATCTCTGCTGCTTCGCTAAGTTCACCATCAGTGGCGGTTTTGCTTGTTTTTTCCAACAATACAGCCGATTTGATAGCACGCAAAGCCTCCAAACTCGCCTTGTCTTTCTGTAGCATAGCCGATTTGATATCGCTATTTATTTGTGTTTCTAAACTCATAGTATTTGTTTTTAATATTTGAATGACATATAAACAAAAAAGGTACACATTTTATTGTGTACCTTTGCTCTTCTTGTGGCATCGACTGGATTTGAACCAGTGACACTAGGATTTTCAGTCCTCTGCTCTACCATCTTAGCTACGACGCCATCGTTGTTTTGCGAGTGCAAAGGTACAACTTTTTTACAAAACTACAAAGCTTTTTTTCATTTTTTATTACTTATACGATTTACCACCCTGAGTATCAGTAATAAAAATTTTTCATTTTTTTAATCCAAAAGCAGAAAAAGAGCAGAAA
>JAGCLZ010000066.1 GCA_017646685.1 Bacteroidales bacterium
GTTTCCGGACTACGACGTTACGGTGCGTGGTGCCGTATCGATAGGACGGCGGTTGATGGACCCGCTGTCGGAGCTGGTAAAGATAGACCCCAAATCAATAGGCGTGGGGCAGTACCAGCACGATGTAAACCAATCGATGCTACAGGAAAGCCTCAACGATGTGGTGGTAAGCTGTGTAAACAACGTGGGTGTGGAGCTGAACACCGCCAGCAAAGAACTGCTCAGCTATGTGTCGGGAATAGGTCCCGTGTTGGCAAAAAAAATAGTGGAGCATCGTGCCAAGAAAGGCCCCTTCGCCTCGCGAAAGGAACTCCTGCAAGTAGAACGCTTGGGCGAGAAGGCTTTTGAGCAATGTGCCGGCTTCCTGAGAATACGCAATGCAGCCAACCCATTGGACCGCAGCGCTGTACACCCCGAACGTTACGAGCTTGTGGAGCGTATGGCACGGAAGGTTGGTGCTTCGGTGGCGGAACTTATCGACAATAAGGAGTTGCGCAAAAAGATAAACATCCGCGACTTTGTGTCGGCCGACTGTGGGTTGCCTACCTTGGAAGACATTATGAAGGAGCTTGACAAGCCCGGTTTGGACCCTCGAACCAAGTTCGAAGTGTTTGAATTTGACAAGAATGTGAGCCGTATCGACGACCTCAGGGAGGGAATGATTCTGCCCGGAATAGTTACCAACATCACCGCCTTCGGTGCTTTTGTGGACGTGGGCGTGCATCAGGACGGACTTGTTCACGTAAGCCAAATGGCCGACAAGTTTGTAAAAGACCCCAACGAGGTGCTGAAACTGCACCAACATGTAATGGTGAAAGTAACCGAAGTGGATGTGAAACGCAACCGCATCTCATTTTCCATGAAGGGAATAAATAAATAGACTTTAGCTTTTGACCATTGGCCAAGTGTCAAAGTCGAATAAATAATCAGTAGCTAAACAAAAGAAGGGTAGAAGCCATTAGGTTTCTACCCTTTTCTTGTTTGGCAAACCATGCACTATTCCAGCCTTCAATGTTGCCCCTACTATAGCTGCACCACCTTCCCTCTATTATTTTTTCGTTCCGTTTGGAACAAAATTTTCTTTGTTCAGAACAACGATTTTCTTTGTTCGGGAACGATAGTATCGAAAGTGCTGAAGTAATAATATCGAAAGTGCTGAAATAATAATATCGAAAGTACTGAAACGATGATGCAAAATTGCCAACTTTGATATACGAAGTCGGCAACTTCAATATGCAAAGTCGGCAACTTTGACATACAAAGTCGGCAACTTTGCATATAAAAGTAGGCAACTTTACACAACGAAGTTGATGATTTTTTATTATAAAGTCGCCAACTTTCGATTGTTATTTCAGTACTTTCGATAGGATAATTTCAGCATATTCAATACTATTGTTTCAGCACTTTCGATACCATCACTCCAAGCATAAACAAAAAGTGTTCTAGGTATCTGCAAAAAGTATCTCGGCCTGCAAGAAGAAATGTTATGGCAAACAACGCAACTTACTGCAACAAAAAAAGACGATGTGTTTCCACATCGTCCACAAATAAAATTTATCAATTTAACATGAAAAGCTTTATTATTCCACCGTTACCGATTTGGCAAGGTTGCGAGGTTGGTCCACATCGCGACCTTTGGCAATGGCTATGTAGTACGAAATAAGTTGCAACGGCACAATGGTAAGCAACGGAGTGAAGCAATCCATAGTGGCAGGTATTTCGAAATAAATGTCGGAAAGTTCCTTTATGGCGGTGTCGCCTTCGGTGATTACGGAAATAATCTTGCCTTTACGAGCCTTTATTTCTTGTACGTTGCTAAGAATCTTTTCGTATTTCGAATGAGCAGGAGCTATCACCACCACCGGCATTTCTTCGTCGATAAGAGCAATAGGGCCGTGTTTCATTTCGGCCGAGGGGTATCCTTCGGCATGGATGTATGATATTTCTTTCAGCTTCAACGCACCTTCCAGAGCTATAGGGTAGTTGTAGCCACGACCAAGGTATATAAAGTTACGTGCGTAGGTAAAAATCTTAGAATACTTACTTATCTTTTCATTAAGTTCCATAGTTTTCTTTATCTTTTCGGGTATAGCATAAAGTTCTTCCACAAGTTCTTCGAAATACTCCTTGGTTATAGTGCCTCTTAGCTTAGCAATGGACAGAGCCATAAGCATAAGAGTAGTCACCTGAGCAGTGAAGGCTTTGGTCGAAGCCACACCTATTTCCGGGCCTATGTGTAGGTACGAACCAGTGTCGGTAGCACGCGGTATGGACGACCCAACAACGTTGCATATACCGTAAAGGAAAGCACCTTTGTCCTTTGCCAGCTGTATGGCGGCCAGTGTGTCGGCGGTTTCGCCCGATTGCGATATGGCTATTACAAGGTCCTTATCGGTCACTACGGGGTTGCGATAGCGGAACTCCGACGAATATTCCACCTCCACTGGTATGCGAGTAAGCTCTTCTATGATGTATTTACCTATAAGTCCGGCATGCCACGATGTGCCACAAGCACATATAATAATACGTTCGGCTTTAAGAATCTCGTCTTTATAATCTATTATACCCGATAGCAACACATCTTTTTGTTCAATGTTCAAACGACCTTTCATGCTGTTGAACAAAGCATCGGGTTGTTCAAATATTTCTTTAAGCATATAGTGAGGGAAATCCGCCTTCTCGATGTCGCTAAGGTTCATTTCCACAGTTTTCACTATAGGAGTTTGCTTTACGTTTTCAAGGTTTACGATTGTCAAATCGCCTTGGCGGTTCATTTCGGCTATTTCTTCTTCGCCAAGATACACCACTTTGTTGGTATATTCAATAATAGGAGTAGCATCGGAGCCTATGTAGAACTCGTTGTTGCCCACACCAATAACCAATGGGCTACCTTTTCTGGCAGCTATAAGGCGGTTGGGGTTGTCCTTGTCTATAACCACTATAGCGTAGGCACCCACCACATTTTTAAGAGCCAACTGCACAGCTTCGAACAAATTACAGCCGTGCAATTCTTTGATGTATTCTATGAATTGTATAAGCACCTCGGTGTCGGTCTCGCTTTTGAAAACCTTACCATGATTCATCATTTCTTGTTTTAATGGCTTATAATTTTCTATAATACCATTGTGTATAAGAGCTAAATTCCTCGACTGCGAATAGTGAGGATGAGCATTTTGCGAGTTTGGCTCACCGTGAGTAGCCCAACGGGTATGTGCCACTCCTATGGTACCGCTTATGTCTTTGCCGGCTATGTGGCTTTCCAAGTCGGCCACCTTACCCTTACTTTTATATACCGAAAGGCTACCATTATTGTTTATCAATGCCACACCGGCACTGTCGTAGCCTCTATATTCCAATCTATGAAGACCTTTAAGCAAAATAGGACAAGCGTCTTTAGGTCCGATGTATCCAACTATTCCACACATAATCAAAAAGTTTTATATAATATTATTACTATGTCTTTACAATTTTAGTTCTGCAAAGTTACACTTTTTTAGTTTATAGTGAAAATATTTATTCTTAAAATTTCGGCCTATATCAATAAAGTTGTAATTTTGCAATCATATACAAAACAGCAATAACTATTTAATCATCTATAATACAACAATATTAAAAGAACTATAAACTATGCGGATACCGTCAAATAAAGTTTGCGACATTGAGCGTTTTGCTTACCAAGAATTGGAAGGCATATATAATAAAAACGAAATTAGAACTCTGCTTCAAATGCTTTTTGAGCACTTTCTTGGCTGGAATGTGGCTCGTCTGCTTATATCGAAAAACAGAACGATTAACCAATCGGACTTACTGAAATTCAACTTTGCCATCAAGGACCTACGCCACGGCAAACCTATACAATATATAATAGGTAGCACCGAATTTTGCGACTTGACACTATCCGTATCGCCCCACACCCTTATCCCCCGCCCCGAAACGGCGGAACTTGTGAATCTGATAAAGGATAACGAAAAAGAGCATTCGCCGCAACATATCCTGGACCTCTGCACCGGCAGCGGTTGTATAGCCATAGCATTGTCCAAGGCATTGCCTTCGGCCAAAGTGTTTGCCACCGATATTTCGGCCGAGGCCCTGGCTGTTGCCAAAAAGAATGCCGAATGCAACCATGCCAATGTGTCGTTCCTCGTTGCCGATATATTGAAGGAAGAAAATCCATCGGGCGAAAGATTCGACATTATTGTGAGCAATCCGCCCTACGTAAGGGTAATGGAGAAGGCAATGATGCACCGCAACGTGCTTGACTATGAACCGCATCTTGCACTGTTTGTGCCGGACGATGACCCGCTGATTTTCTACCGCCACATTGCTGAGTTTGCAACCAAGCATTTGAGAACAGGCGGAAAGCTATACCTTGAGATTAACGAGGCGTTGGGCAACGAAACGGCAGCCCTGCTCCAAAAGCAAGGCTACCGCTGCATTGTTCACAAGGATTCTTTCGGCAAAGACCGAATGATAGAGGCTGTGAAATCTTAAATTCAAAGCCTTCGAATAGTTAATAACATTTAAACCAACACACTCCCAAGTGGAAAACTTCGGAACAGCTTCCTGTAATTCATAAAGAGCTGATTTTCAAACAGTCAATTCTTAGCTTCTTGACATTCGAATGTCAACGTCTTGAGACTCGAATGTCAGCATCTTGAGACTCGAATGTCAAGAAGTTGACATTCGAGTCTCAAAAAATAAAGGTTGCAATGTTCTCCAAAGACCTCTTCAAAGGGCATTTTTTGTGCATGAATATTTCTTAAAAAATCCATGGGCGGCTTGCAGTTCTCCATCCCTATAAGAAGGGTGGTATACTTAGCGGAAAGCCGGCGTTGCAAGGCAGGCTTTCCGCAAAAGCGTCCGCCAATCGATTTTTAGAAATCTATTTGATTTTAATGGTCTCCACAGGTTGCGAGTCCTTTTTATCCAAAGGATGATATTGGTACTTTACCTTCTCAAAGTCGATATCATCCAATGCTATACGGCGAATAGTGTTGTTGTAAAAAGTCTTGTAATATATTTCTCGGTGGGTAAGGTCAATAACCGAAGTCCATTGCGTGGCACTTGGCAGGTCTGGAAGTTCATCCTTCAAATACTCCATACCTATGGGGATGTCGAAATTGTTGAGAATAGTGAAGCATTGCATCATAGTTTCGCGAGCAGTCTTCAGCGTAGGGGCAGTGGTTTTGAAGAAAGCAGCACGCACAAATCGCGAGGGAGCAGTGAAGTCGCCAGGCAATCCAAGATAGCCCGAACCATAACTGAATGGATACACATCAATGCTACCCATAGGATGACGCTTAGGGTTTTGCGAAGTAAGGTTTACGTAATTGTTCAGATTGGTAATGTGCCAACGGTAGTTTGGCGAGTTTGTAAGCACGCCTATCACATTGTCGTAGATATGCACAACACCATCTTCTATCTCTATCACAATCTGCTTGCCGCTTTTGTCGCCCACACGCCAGTGCAAAGCGTTGTCGGCACTAGGCCCGGGTTGCAACGACACTACACGCACACCGCTTACAGCCTGCTTCACCTCGTCGACAGTAGCATACTGCGACAACAGCCATGCCACCAACTGCAAGTCGGCAAGAGTAGTGGAATTATAAGCTGCATTATAATCGAGATAACTGCCATAATGAGGGTAATAGAACAATCCGGCCGACAGTCCAGCTTCATTTACGCCTTCGGCAATAAACTCTTTTTGATGCACAGCCAAACCCACATAGCCGTATTTGGATTTAAACTTCAGTCCGTTGTTGCCGCTAGGTGTGAGCGACGTTTGAGCGAAATGGCGTGGAACGACGACGTACATACTGTTCAAATTCGTTCCACCCCATTCTATAGTTCTAGCTTGGAAATAGCTACCATCGGCAGCCGTAAGCGAAATGCCTGTACAGGCTTCGGCCGAAAAATAATGCGTGGCAAACAGCACTGCAAGCAACAAAAATTTCTTTTTCATAGTTCTTATTTTTAAGGTTTTACTATAGAAAAACAAAACATCGGCACAGATGTTCACTTATCATAGACATCTTTTGAAGACAGACGGTCAATGATAGTAGTATAGACATTGAATAGAAAATTTTGGGATATTTCTACATGCAATGATATTTTATCAATCCTTCGATTGGCGACTGCTGTATGCTACTTATTTCTATTCCGAACTGCTGAGCCACGGCATTTATTTCGTTGGCAAAATAATAAGCTACCGAGCCTACAAGCGATAATTTGTAGTTTTGATAACTCGGGTATAGGCATATCTGCTCCTCAAAAAAGAACAAGAAAGCTTCTTGCAACAATTCTTTTACAAAGTCATTCTTTTTATGCTTATATGCAAATGGTGCAAAAGAAGCCAAAAAACGGTTTGGAAAAGGTTGTTTGTAAAGATTATCTATAAAATACGATTTATCGCCGGGGTAGTCTTTGGCAAATTCGGCATTAAGCTCTAGAGGCATAGCGTGCCTAAGATAAGCCTTGAGTAGCAGTTTTCCAATGTGGTTCCCCGAACCTTCGTCGCAAAGGATGTAACCCAAGGCCGGAATGTTTTGAATAATATATCCACCGGAGTACAAACAAGAGTTGGAACCTGTACCAAGTATTCCTACTATTCCACTTCCGTTGCCACAGCTACCTATGCATGCACCCAACATATCGGTATCTACCTTTATATTGGTAGCAGGAAATATTTTTTCCAGCAGTTGTTGTATAGTTTCTTTTCCCTTATTGGTACCACATCCGGCACCATAAAAGAATATTTCCTCCAGCGGCTCATTGCTATTTGTAGTCTGCGAGAGCAGTTGCATTGTTATAGTTCTACAATCTTCATCGGTTATAAAATTTGGGTTCATACCCGAAGTATAGATAGTTTTCACCTCCATACTTCGGGTAATGAAGCTCCAAAGAGTTTTTGTCGATCCGCTATCGGCAATAGCTATCATGATTATGCTAGTTGATTATTCCAAAGTCCAAGTTGCACCATCTTTTCCATCCTTGATGGATACACCCAACTTTTGCAAATCGTCGCGAATGCGGTCTGATGTAGTCCAATCTTTTTGGCTCTTAGCCTGCTGCCTTACATCCAATATCATTGATATAAGTCCATCGAGCAAAGCAGTATTGTCGGACGACTGTTCATCTTTCAAACCCAAGATATCGAATACGAATGTATCGAATATCGATTTTAATTCGTCAATATCAGCTTGTATAAGAGTCTCTTTCTTATCATTTACCGAGTTTATAACCTTTGTAATATCAAACAAATGAGCTATAAGTATCGGGCTGTTAAGATCGTCGTTCATAGCATCGTAGCAACGTTGCTTGTATTCACTTACATTTACCGACGAAGCTTTCGAGGGTTGCAGTTTCTGCAATGTTTTGTAAGCCTGCATCAAACGTCCAAATCCTTTTTCGGCAGCTTGCAATGCTTCATTCGAGAAATCGACAGTGCTACGATAGTGGGCCTGAAGGATAAAGAAACGTATAGTCATTGGGCTGTATGCTTTTTCTAGCATTTGATGGCTACCTTCAAAAAATTCGCTCAGTGTGATAAAGTTACCCAAAGATTTTCCCATCTTCTGACCATTGATGGTAATCATATTATTATGCATCCAATATTTGCAAGGTCCGTGGCCCGTTATGCCTGTTTGTTGTGCTATCTCCGACTCGTGATGAGGGAACAACAAGTCCATACCACCGCCATGTATGTCGAAAGTTTCGCCAAGATATTTGGTTCCCATTGCAGTACACTCTGTATGCCATCCCGGAAATCCCACACCCCAAGGCGAGTTCCATCGCATGATATGCTCGGGACTTGCATTTTTCCACAATGCAAAGTCGGCTGTATTATGCTTTTCCGATTGTCCATCCAGCTCGCGAGTTGTCGAAAGTAGTTCATCTATAACACGTCCCGATAGGCAACCATACCTTCCTGTAGCATCGTTGTACTTACGTACATCAAAATACACCGAACCGTTTGATACATAGGCATATCCCGCTTCAATCAATTTTTCCACTACTTCGATTTGTTCTATTATGTGTCCCGAAGCACGTGGTTCTATACTTGGACGTTTTACATTCAACGCATCCATTGCCACATGGTAACGATCCGTGTAGTATTGAGCCACTTCCATCGGTTCCAACTTTTCCAATCTAGCTTTCTTTGCTATTTTATCTTCGCCCTCATCGGCATCATGTTCAAGGTGCCCCACATCGGTAATATTACGAACATAGCGAACCTTATAACCCAAATGTTGTAGGTAGCGGAATACCAGGTCGAAAGTAATAGCCGGACGAGCATGTCCCAAATGGGCATCGCCATATACTGTAGGCCCACAAACATACATTCCTACAAATGGTGCATGCAAGGGTTCAAATACTTCTTTTTTCCGCGACAACGTATTATAGATAACCAATTTATTTTCCATTATATACTTAATTTATCAGTGTTTTTAAAAGAGGATAACGTTATTGTTCATTTTTTATTTTATGTATAATATGTATGATGACGATTTTTATAAACAGACATTTAGTTATTGATTGCAGGAGGAGGTGGTGGTTCTAGGTCTACTCCAACTCCATACTTATATCCTATATCATGAAACATTTCTCTAATATTTCTACATTTATTAAGGCTGATACTATCGATGCTTTTGTTTGTTGCTTCTATGTGGTTTACGGCTATTGTTTCCACAACTGCAACAATATATCTGTCGGCTTTTCTACATTCGTGTGAATAATGATTCACAATCCTATTGATGTTATTTTTATTACTATAAATCCAAGTTATATATGTGTGTGAATAAAACATCGTATTGTCAACAGCAACCTTCTCATCATCTAATAAATCCAATATTGTAGACAATAGCACCTTCTCCGACTTCGTTATTTCAAATTCATATAACCCTTTCTTTTCTGTAGGATAACTGCAATATACAATCCAACTTTCATCAGTAATTATAATATCTAACACGTGCCCTCTGAAGTGGTCTAAATCTGCATAATTGCAGAAGAAAATAATGTCGTCATTGTTCGATAATGTTTTTATAGTATAGCACGTATCAGCTTCCCATCCCAACGTTTCATGTTTCAAATTGCCCAAACTATCATAATTATAGTGCTTATCGCCAAACTGATTATGTATCTCATTGTCGTAATAAAAGACATAACTTCCACCATGTTGCTCCGATTCGAAGCATACAATATCCTCCCGAATACACATTGTAAAGCTTAAGCTTAAGCATCCGATTATAAGTAATATAGCTCGACGTTTTTTCATAAGTTATCGTTTTATCCATTTATTTGAGGGCGTAAGTTTGTAATTGTAATGTTGCTTATTAGTAATTGCAACTTTTTCTATGTTTAGTAATTGGCTAATATCTCTATCTTTTACAGTAGTATTCAACATGCAGAAATGATTCAATTTAGATAGTGAAGATAGTATTGATAACGAAGGAATATCTCCACATTTGGAAAAGACAATTGAATTCAATTCTGTACATTTGCTTATAGGTTCATAGTCTAATAATTTCTTCGAATTCTCAATCATTAACCTCTTTAACGTTGCCGATACATTATCTATACCTTTTAAACTTTCTAAGTTTCTACAATAATAACATTCTATTTTTTCGCCCGAAGACATTTCCAAACCATCAAAGTTAACTATATTTGCTCGAACCAACTCCAAACATTTCAAACTTTGAGGCAACTGTAAAGATGTGAAGTTTTTGGATTTTGGAGCAAAGCCATAAATAATCAAACTTTCTAATTCCTTGTTGCAAGTCAGCTCGAAACCTTTGGAAAGCCATGGGGTATATAAGTACTTTAGCTTAGGGAATTTCGAAAAATCAATATAAGTATTTTCCGATGTTTTATCATCCTCACTGCAACCAATAGAAAGAGTTTCTAAATTTTGTAGATATTGTATTCCTTTTATATCAGACAATCTAAAATCTCCTATGTATAAATATTTTATCAAACTTGATATTCTGATAAAAAAACTTCACTCGGAAAACTCTTCAACAAATTATCCTTAGATAGTCCATACTCTAAACATAATGTAAAGTTTAAATTGACAGATATAGAGGTAATCTTATTGTCGATTATGTATTTCTCTATCAAGTCATACCTATTATCAACAATCAGCGTTAAGGTGTTTTCTAAATGTGTAGTTTCGTCAAAGAAACAAAAATCATCTTTTCTTATTATTGCCATAGTATATTCTGTATTGATTGTTTACTTAATAATTCTCAATAACTTATTTACTTTCTAATACAAGATGTCATTCAATCGCTTATGGTATAACAATATATTTCAGCTTGCCATTCTTTATTTCTATACGCATTTCAAGAATACAATCCACATAGCGGCCGGCATTATCGGTGGCAGGTATCCAATTTTGTGGCATTTTGCGTATTATGTCGAATACTTGCGTGCCTAATTCAAATAACTCGCCTCGTACCGCTGTTGGAAATTTCCAATCCACAGCCTTGCCTTCGCATGTAATGGTACAGCAAACTACCATTCCGAAACGTTTATTTTTTATTCGTTCGTCGGTTAGTTCTTGTTGGCTAAACCACCCTTTCAAAGATATATTGTTTCCAATCCATTTTGGTAAAGTATTAGGTTGTGGGGGTGTTTTGTTGTCGTGGTTGTAATATCTAAAATAAGGTAGGTTCTAAAAATTCATTTTCTAACAAAATAGAGAACCTACCTTTACTATTTTGCTAGAATTTTCAATCTGCAAAAGTACACTATTTATTTAAAAGCTCCAAATAAATAGACTGTTTTAATATTTATATTCTATTCTTGCATTATTTATCTCCTTACTATATGTCTATTTTTTCAAATCATTATATTATTCACAGATTAATTAATTCCAAGTCTTATAATCTGTTCAAATCGAAACAAATTGTATGTAAAACATGTCATAAGAATTGCTTCAGTAGCTCGTTTTATACCAATACTTCGTACATTAAAGCCATGCATAGCTCCTTCTATAAATCCAAAAACATGTTCTACCCTAGAACGTACTTTCGATTTATTTCTATTTGATTTTTTGCTTCATCGGATAATGATAGTCCTCGATATCCTTTTTCACATATTTTGTCCTTTAAATCATATTGTTTCAATATCTTTTGTTGCCCTACATAAGCACTATCCGCATAAAATTCCTGTCCTTTATCTGATTCATCTAATAGGTTGGGTAATGCTTGAGAATCATGAACAGAAGCCGATGTTGTTAAACATCCTTTGACGAATTTGCTCTTTTTATCTACTTTAGCATGAGCCTTGTAACCAAAATAGTTCTGTCCTCCTTTCTGTGTCCAACGTGCATCAATATCTTTATGATTTTTCTTTTGTGGCTTATCATTCCATAATTCTTTACCTTCTCCTTTTTTTATTTTTTCGTTCTCTTCTCTACTATTACGTTGTTTAGGTGCTATTACAAAACTAGCATCTATCATCTGACCTTCATTAAAAATCAATCCTTTTTCTGTCAATGTGTTGACAAAATCATGAAATAATATTTCTCCAAGCCCATTGTCTGTCAAACGTTCTCTAAAAAGCCAGATGGTTCTTGAATCAGGAACTTTATCTCCTCTAGATAATCTAGAAAATCTTTAAAACTAGTGCAATCATTTATTTGATATTCTATTTGTTCATCGCTTATATTGTAGTACTTTTGCAGTATTATGATTTTAGGCAACTTCTAAAAATTGGTCTGCAACTGATTTGTGGAGTGTTGATGAAGTCAATCAAGCACGACTTTCAAAAATTATCCGAAAGGAGAAATTCTTGAAATAGTCTTACGATATTTTTTGAATCTTCCATTTGATAAAATGTCAATTTCCACCATTAAAGAATAACCTTTGGAGAGGTGTTTCGTGAACCTTGGAAGGTTCAGATATGAATCTTGGAAGGTTCACACATTAATCTTAAATGATTTAAAAATCAATCACTTATGATTCTAAGAAAAAACTTCGTAACATTGCTATCCAAACGAGTGAATTTTTAGAAATTACCTTTAAACATCATTACTACATCTTATGGTTTGGCTCCTGCATTATTCTTTTTATTGTCATTCAGCAATTTCGACTCGAGTCGTTTTCGAAACATTTCAAAATCAATAACACTAGATAATTTTTCTAATGGATTACCTAAGTTTGATAGTTTTTGTAGTGTTATTTCCGAATCGAAAAGGCTAACATTGCCATGCTCTTTATACTGTCTCATTATTGTATTGTTTTTATCTTGTATAATAACGAGAATTCGATATCTATATTATTGATAATCTATATTTTGATTTTTAGAAATTACCATAATCCCAAAGATAAAACAAGTATAATTTTAAATCCTCGAATAAAAATACAACAGTCCGGAACATAGAAAGAAATATATTTGTTGCACAAATATATAGTTATTATTGAAAAAAGTTGTATATTTGTACCACTTTTACAAAGAAGCTATGGGCAGAAAAATGTTGATATACTGTATGTTTGTATTGACCCTTATCCGTTGTGGATTGGGGCAGGACATTCATTTCTCGCAGATAGACATCAATCCTGTTCTGCTCAACCCTGCTTATTCAGGTTTTTTCGAAGGTAAAGGTCGATTTGGAATGGTGTATCGTAACCAATGGAAGAGCGTAAGCGAACCTTATGAAACCTTTGCTTTCACAGGAGAATGGAATGCTTATAGGCGTAGATATTACGGTGACGGTATCAATGTGGGTCTATCGCTCACCGCCGACGAAGCAGGCACATTGAACTACGGAACAATGCAAGCAGATGCCGTGGTTTCATACTTCAAAGGGCTGAATAAATCTAATAATCATTTTATTTCGGTAGGTTTGTCGTTAGGCTTGGGCCAACGGTCATTCAACCCTATGGACGCTGTATTGCCCGAACAAGACGAGTCGTTCGATATTCTGAAAACAACCTATACAGACTTGGGCATAGGTTTGGCGTGGTTTTACAGCCCTATTGACGACTTTACCATCAAGGTTGGCTTGGGTGCCAAACATTTAAACAAACCAAACATATCGTACATGCAACTCGATGATATTTATCTACACCCAAGCTATAGCATATATACACGAATGGAGTATAAGGCAACATATAGCATTTCGGTACTACCCTTAATGGTATACAAACATCAAAACAACTACAACGAGCTTCTATATGGCGTTGATGTCAAATGGTATGGCTACGAAACCTCGTCGTACAATGTTGCTTTCGCAGCAGGAGTATATATGCGACAAACGGATGCCATTGTTTTCGGCATAACTATAGAATTTGATGCATTCATACTTGGAGCCAGCTACGACTACAACTTCTCCGACCTCAAACCAGCAAGCAATGGAGTGGGAGGTTTTGAGATAGCATTGGGCTATAGACTCAACGATAACAAACGAAAAAAACACAGAACCATTCCCTGCCCTACATTCTTATAGACCTTTGTGATTATGAAAAGAGCAACCGACATACAACGATTATTGAGACGATTGGCAGCAACAATGTTGATGCTGATGTTGTCTCATATTGTTGTGGCTCAAAACTCCGATTGGATAAGAGCCGACAATGCTTTTGCGGAAGGATATTACAATGAAGCATTGGACTATTACAAAAAGGCTATTCGTAAAAACAAAACTAATGTAGAACTAATGTTCAAAGCTGCCGAGTCGGCCCAACAATGCAACGATTACAAGCAGGCAATAAAGTACTATAAGCAACTGATGGAATCTACCGGAGGCAAAGCTGCATATCCCGAAGCAATATATAAGTTGGCCACAATGTACCGTTTCAACAATCAACACGATTCTGCAATAATAATTTACGCCGACTACCTTGCACAAAAGAAATATAGAAATTTGGAGTTTGAACAACGAGCATTGCAAGAGCAAGAAGCATGCAAATGGGTGTTGGAACAAAGAAAAGACACAACATCTAAACCTTACATATACAACATAACCCATGTAGGCAAACAAATAAACACCAAAATGAACGAATCAGGTGCAATGAAAATAGATTCGCTTATCTTGTTTACACGCACTACACATATCTCCAAAGCCGAATCAAAAAATTCTCTATTTTCCGAATATATCCTAACACAAATATACCAAAGCAGATATTTGAAGAATGGCAAATTGACCAAATCGGTGCTTAACGAATGGGGATTCAACGATACGCGTATGCACTCGGGCAATATAGCCTATGACCCCGATTCCCAAACCATATACTTCACCCTTTGCGATGCCGAATATAGCGGAAATGGCAATATGTGTGAAATATACATGTCTGAATATCGTGACAAAAAGTGGAGCAACCCTCGAAAAGTAGCTTCGGACGTAAACATTGAGGGATATACATCAACCCAACCAACTGTGGGACATACCGAAGGTAAAACATTGCTATACTACGTGTCCAACCGTCCGGGTGGTAGCGGAGGAATGGATATATGGTATGTGGTAATTGATAGTAACTACATTGGCAAAAGTACCAATCTTGGCAGCCCCATAAACACACCCGGAAATGAAGTAACTCCCTACTACTCCGATTATACAAAATCAATGTTCTTTGCTTCGGATTGGCACTATGGCTATGGCGGATACGACATATTTACATCCAAAGGTGGAAGAGATCAATGGCAGATTCCTACAAACTTGGGCGAACCCATCAACACGTCGGCCAACGACTTATATTTTTCAGTTAATCTACCCGACACAACAAAGGGATTTATAACCTCAAATCGAGAAGGTTCGTTTTTCACTCCGGGCAACACTTGTTGCAACGATATATACCAGTGGAACATAGTCATAGACTCTACTTGTCCATGCCTCAAACGAAAGAAAGATACAATAATGGCTGTACCCATCGACCTATCACTACAACAGCAAGCCCGTATGCTTATACCAATATCACTATTTTTCCACAACGATGAACCAAACCCTCGCTCTCTTGCAAAAACTACAATGCTTACTTACAAAGACACGTATAAAAGCTATATAGACAAGCAAGAACATTACATAAAGTTACACACCGATGCCGGAGATACCACCGAAGCCAAACGTGCAAAAACGTTCTTTACTGATAGTGTGATGGGTAATTACAGCAAACTAGAATCGTTCCTAACTATACTACACAAAGACTTGACAAACGGCAACAGAGTGAAACTTTTGATAAAGGGATTTGCCAGCCCGCTACATACCGACGAATACAACTATGCTCTATCGCAACGACGTATATCATCATTCATCAACCAACTGAAACAGATAGACACATCATTGATAACAATGAATAGTATTGCCAACGGCAATCTTGTGATCGAGGAAGCAGCATTTGGTAGCTCAAAAGCACAAGAAAATGTAAGTAGCAGTAGCACAGACATACGACATTCGGTGTACGGTATAGATGCAGCATTGGAACGAAAGATTGAAATATTGGACTACCAATACTTAGATAGTACAGGACAAATCATGCCTAGCGGTCCTATGTCTTTCTTCATTGGAGATATCAAGAAAGACACCATTGCCGAAATAATATTAGGGTTTATAATAGAAGGCACTAACAGTAAAGATGTGCAATACACCTTGGGCAATGTTGGCAACGTTAGCGCCTCTACATATCCCGAAACAGTGCCAAACTGCAACTTGGTAGTTTTGCTGACAATAGATACTCATAAAACAGTACCATCATCGGATATAGGAATACCTTTAGACTTGACGATAAACGGATTCCAACTAAAATGCAAATTTTATTACAACGTAACCAAATAATCTGAAACACATAATTACTCTTTACATTTGGGTTTTATCTGAGCTATAACTACTCCACTTATTGCCACAGCCATTCCCAACACCTTGGTTATAGTGATACTTTCTTGTCCAAGCATAGCAGCAAATATCAAGGTAAAGACCGGAATAGAATTGTTGAACACACTGGCACGCGAAGCCCCAACTTTGACAATACCATAGTTGAAAAACACATACGAAAGTGTAGAACAAACAATACCCAAACACGCTATCATACCAAATATCTTGACTGTAAACGTTACATCCATAAAGTTTTGAAAGTCGAATATCAACAATGTAGGCACAAAATAAACAAGACCTATAAGGTTGAGGTGTACCGTTATAGTAAACGGATGGTAGCGCTTTACCACTTTCATTAATACTATTGTATAAAGCACTGCTATAACCACAGCTCCAAATAGCAATAGTATACCTTTCAGACTCATATCGGCAGTAATACCATCACCCGAAATCATCACTGCAATACCTATAAGCGAAAGCAATACTCCTATTACATTTATCTTATATAACTTTTCGTGGTAGGCAAAATATAACCCAAATGGAACAAATACAGGAATAGTAGCAATAATTATAGACGATATACCCCCGGGCACAAGTTTGATTCCATTATTTTCGCAAAGGAAATAAGTAAACGGCTCTAAGAATGCCAATAGAAAGAAGTATTTTATATCCCGCCGTTCTATCCTCTGCCATTTTTTTGCAATAAGCAAAAATGGAACAAACACTGTTGAAGCCACTACCAAACGCAAGGTTACTATTATAGAAGGAGTGATAGAAGGAGCACTCAAAAATATTTCTTTGGTAAGTACAAACGAACCGCCCCAAAACACTGCCGTCAAGACCAACAATATGTAAGTAAGTATGTTATTTTTCTGCATTTGTATTATTTTCTTTAGCGATTTGAACTATTTGAAATGTTTTTTTGTCACTGATTTTGAATGTACAATAAAAATGTGTACCTTTGCAAATCGAAATGCAAAAATACAAAAAATAATGAAACGAATAGGAATTCTCTCTGACACGCATGGCATGATACCTAATCAGGCATATGATTTTTTCAAAGATTGCGACGAAATATGGCATGCCGGCGACATTGGCAATACCGATGTTCTTATAGAATTACAAGCTTTTAAGCCTACACGTGCTGTATATGGCAATATGGATGGTTGGGACATAAGACACGAAACCTCAGAGAATCAACTTTTCTTCTGCGAAAGCTGCAAAGTACTTATGACCCATATAGGCGGTTATCCCGGCAGGTACGAACGCCGAATACTTCCGCTTATAGAATCGCAACGGCCGGACATCTTTGTATCTGGCCATTCTCACATTCTCAAAGTTATGCCCGATAGGAAATACAACCTCCTGCATATCAACCCCGGTGCTGCAGGCAGACAAGGCTTTCATAAAGTATCTACCTTGGTTCGTTTTGTGATAGATGGCAAAACACCAAAAGATTTGGAAATATTGGAAATAAAGAAAGGAATATAGGCAATTTCTAAAAATTGTTTTGCGGATAATTTAGTCCGATATTACAAAGTTTTTCTTGAAATCTTAAATAATTGATTTTCAAATACCCCGTTCTCTCCCAAAGAAGCGTGCACCAGGGCAAACGCACCACTTCAAATTAGATAATATAGAATAAAATAAATAGAATCTCGTTAGATATAAAACTAATTGAGAGTATATGGATATATCAATAATAATAAACAAAATTGAGGACCCAAGAAGGGAGCATGGAAAA
>JAGCLZ010000067.1 GCA_017646685.1 Bacteroidales bacterium
AAGTAGAAATCTTTCTAGCAAAATTCCACAAATCACTAGAAAAGCAATTTTTAGAAATTACCTTAAATCATTGTAGCCTTTCCCTTTGGCAGAAAATATTTTGCAAAAAAAAACTTGGAACAAAACGTATTAATGTCAAAATAAATGTGTACCTTTGCAAAGCGAAAAGTAAGTAGTATGAAACAATCCGTTAGAAGAATAATACATAAATATAGCTTAGATTCAACCAAGTGGCAAAAGTATCCTAAACATGGTCAATGGTATGACAATATGAACAAGCGCTATATAAAGACTAATTACAGAAAAAGTGAAAAACTATTCTACTTCGAAGATGCCTTAAACAAATCTATCTGTTTATGGAAACAAAAATATTATGCTACAGAAAATGAAAATTTACGCAGAGTTTTGTGGCTAGAATATTTAAGAATAGAAGATAGGGTATATTATGATATAGTTAATAAAGATAGATATAATGAATGGGATGGATATATTCCATGGGCAATGTATTGTGTTGTTGGCACAGATGAATACAAAGATATGGATAGTATTGACATAGGAAAGATTATTGTCGGAGAAATTGAAGAACAATTTCGAAGAAACTTTGGTCCGGGAAATTGTGGCAAAGAGTTTGAAAAAGAATATTTGGTTTTTCGAGAAAAGAAGTTGGCTGACGTTACATTAGATGAATATATGAAACATTTTGGTATGTCGTTTATGCCATAATAGATAGTTACTTAACTACAAAAACAATCTCGCTCTTTGCATAATAAAAAAATAAGAAGAACTATGAAATCAACAAAACTAATAGAAAAGAAAAGACCTGTAATAGGTTCCATAATAGAAATATGCATAGATGATAAATATTATACCTATGCTCAAAAGCTTCAAAGTGCCCATTATTTATTTTTTGATTATTATAGTATTCACAAAATTGAGGATAGCAAAATTATTTATACACTGAACAAATTATTCATATTGCCTATTTATAGGGATACATATCAAAGACCTAATTGGAAAGTGTTTAATAAGATAGAGATAAGGGAAGAATTTAAAATACTTCCATTAGAATTTATATACGATAAATTTACTGATAGATATAAAATATGCGACACTAATACAGGTGAAATACGAAAATCTAATAGAGAAGAAATAATAGGATTGGAAATGTGTGCAGTGTGGCCATGGTATTGTATAGAAGATAGAATTAGAGATCATTATGAGGGTAAGGTTTGTATTTGGGTGAAAAGCATGTATGGAGAAATATTTGAAAACTATCAAGAATTATATGGTTAAACTTCCAAATGAATACATATTTTAAACCTATATGGGAAGGTATGTATTTGCAGAATACAAAGTAAAATCTTTTAGATATGAAATATTATAGTATTATTTTTATAGCAACAGCTTTAATCACAGCATGTACACAACCATCTAAATATTATTTATACGAATTTGGCGACCAAGATATTTCCTATGAAATGCTCAACAAACATTTGGTTCAAGTCAACGACACTTCCCAAATAAAGCTATTAAATGACATTTTAAATATAGGACACAATAATCCCGATTTAGAATATTATTACCAAGAAGATTTAAAAGATCCATATATTGTTGTAAAGGTTGATGATTACTTTGTACGAGAATACGCTATATGGAATGACAAAACCTATGTGGAATTATCCTACAAAGGTGGAGATGGTCCGGCTTCGTACAAAAGATACTCCTATACATCAAACGACTCGCTTATAATCTATAACACATCGATAATATATCTTGAAGACGAACGTGCAGACACGACATTGAACGAATATGTTGTAGACACAACAATTAATGTAGTATTGCTGAATGGCAAAAAACTACACAATCCAAATAAGCTAAGATTGACACTGCAATAATTAGAATTGCCAATAATTTCGTATCTTTGTAGTCGCAAACAACTAATAATTATGTACCAAACAAGCACAAATATAACTCCGAAATACAGGCAAACTTACTTGGGAGCAGGGCATTATGATTCGGATATTTTGACTGGTTGGATTTTTAATGGATTCAATAGTATCGATCGAGCAAATTATCGAGCCAAATGTGAACGAGTCAATCAGGCCATTCAAGATGCCGGCCAGCAAAGTATTAATAAATAGCATTATCTATGAAATATAAGTTTTTTAGAAAAGTATTTTTGTTCGTGGTATTGACAACTGTTTCGTGTTGTCCGTCCGGTACTGATATTTACACCATCGTCAAACGCACGTACAACAATGGGAATGATACCATCGATTTTGGTGAAGCGTTATGCTTTGATTGGGATAGAATGTATTGGTTTCCAATAGGCTATTCTTTGGACAACATTAATCCAATAGTAAATATAAACGCATTTTGGCAAGATGTAGGAGATAGGATTGTATTTGTTAAGAATGGTAGAGTCGTTTATCATAAAGAATACTTTCCTTGTCATGAAACACCACTTAAGAGAATCAGTTTTAATCCGGATTTAGCACTTGTGTTTCAGAAAGACAATGCTTTATTTGCTATAGAAAAGTTAAGTGATAAGTTATATGTTCTTTCACATATACCGAAGACAATAGTTAGTGATACTTCTCTATCGGAGAACTAAAGAACAACTGAATAAACCATCCGAAACATGAAATTATATTATGAAAAGAAGATTAGAAATATGTTGTATGTTTTTGGCCATTATAATTACATTATTTTCATGTAAGGATAATGGAAGTTTCAAAAACTCAAATGAGTCAATTGATATGGAAAAATTTCTTTCTGAATGGGAAACTACTACCTATAACAGAATAGAGACTACAATTGAGCAAGACTTGTCGGATTCTGTTCTCTATTATAGAAAAGACATGACATTGTGTAACGGAGACACATACTTTGTAGAGAGATGTATTGAACCTAGAAATAATTTGATGAGTAGTGTTTTACCAATATTGATTTGTGAACACGATTCGATATTGATTTATGAAGAATATAGTGATTTCTCACATTGTAATTGTGATCTCATTAAAATTTGTTGTGGCGAATATTGCTATATTTACAAGATAAATCAAGAGAACGGGCAAATATTATTTTGCAAAATGCAATCTATTAACTTTGCTGAAGCATTAAGTTTTGTAGCAATTGGTTACTACTATTGTGGTGATGAAAAATTGATACAAATAGATGACTTGGCCTGTGTGACGCTGATAACCAAACAAAAAGAAAAAATAAATCATGAAATATTGGCCATAACCATCAATGAGATATTCGCAAATGATAATTTCGAATATCCGGAATGTAATTAAGGTATTAATACAAAAAAACAGTCAAAATATAGACAAAAATATATTCAAGGATGTTCTCCACTTTTGCATTGTCACTGCTGGCACTTCGTTAACCATGCAAATCCCTGCGGAAACGCTATCGCAAAGCCACATGGTTTGCTTATCGGGAAAGAAAGAGACTCAGAAACAGGGTTTTCCTACTTCGAGACAGAAAAAAGCAAGCCGGATAAAGATATTACGATATAAGTCGAGGAATTAGAAATGTGCTTGTGGATTTTGGGGAAGCAACAAAAGCAATGCTTATCTGTTGTTATTGTTGCAAAAACATAGGTAAAAAAGAATTGTTATGAAAAAGATTATTACAGGCAAAGCCAATATAACGGTTGTGGCACTCTTGGCAATATGGTCTATTTCTGCCATAACCTCGTTGCCGGGATTGGCAATATCGCCCATTATGGGCAAATTAGAAACAGTATTTCCGCATGCCACAGATTTGGAGATACAGATGCTAACCTCACTCCCATCGCTAATGGTGATACCATTTTTGTTTCTTTCGGGAAAACTATCATCGAGTAAAGACAAGACGGGTATCCTAAGCCTCGGACTGATTATATTTCTACTTAGCGGAATAAGCTATTTCTTTATCAACAGCATGAGCGGACTTATAATAGCAAGCTGTATATTGGGCATTGGAGCCGGCATAGTAATACCACTATCCACAGGCCTCGTTGCCGAATACTTTGCAGGACGCTACCGCACTCAGCAGCTTGGTATAAGTTCGGCTATCAATAACCTAAGTTTGGTAGTTGCCACCTACCTTACAGGATGGCTTGCCGACATCAATTGGCACCTTCCCTTTGTTGTATATCTCCTACCTATAGTATCCATAATATTGTGCAGGTTTTTGCCAAAAGCATCGTCGTACACCGGCAATGACGATAAAAGTACCGCCGGCATCCCAACCAACACAAAGAACAAGACCTCAAAACTTGCCGGACTTATGGTGCTTTACTTCTTTGTAACTTACAGTGTACTGGCTATACCGCTAAATCTGCCCTTCGTTATGGAACAATACAAGATGGATAGCGACAGCTCCGGGGCTGTAATAGCAATATTCTTTTTGGCAATAACCCTTCCGGGATTCTTTATAACCAAACTGCTGGACAAAATGGGAAGCAACGTCAATTGGATAAATCTGCTACTGACAGCCATAGGATTAATAGTAATCTACGCTTCGCATCATATTGTGCCATTCATCATAGGAGCAGTATTGGCAGGCTTTGGCTACGGTATAATACAACCACTTATATACGACAAAACTTCGTCAATTTCCACATCGGGCAATGTGGTGATGAGTTTGGCTCTGGTGATGTCCATGAACTACCTTGCGGTGCTTGTATCGCCACTTATAATCAAATTCTTTGGCTCTATATTTGCCACCACCTCTCCCGATCTTATATTTGTTGTAAACGGAATAATGGTAGCTGCATCGGCAGTTTTGGCAATAGCCGGACGCAAAGGGTTTGTGCTGGGCAAGTGAAAAAAAGCGGAGGCTACTTCTTCAATGAGAAGTAAAACTCCAAGCCTCCGCTTTCGGCATTCTTGGCTATTATTCCACCTTCGTGGAAAATCACGGCATGTTTTACGATGGATAGGCCGAGGCCCGTTCCTCCATTCTTTCGGCTTCGGCCCTCATCGATACGCAAGAAACGGTCGAATATACGAGTCAGATACTTCTCGTCTATTCCGCAACCGGTATCGTAAAAACGGAAATAATAAAATTCAGCATCCTCCTTATGACATTCCATACCTACGGTAATATCATCGCCGGCATACGACACAGCATTCTCAATCAGATTGCGAAATATGCCATAAACAAGGCTGTGATTGCCATTTATTTTTATGGTGGCAGGTATATTATTCTCTACCAATATATTGCGTTCTACTATCTTATCCTCAAGTTCATCAATAGCTTCTTGAGCTATATCGGACACTGCCACTATCTCTTTTTGATACAGTTCTGCCGACTCTTCAATCTTGTTGATGATAGACACATCGTTGATCAGATTGGAAAGTCGTAGGGTTTGTGAATAGGAACGTTCGAGGAAATACTGCCGCTTATCGTCGGCTACAGGCTTATCGCCCAATAATATTTCCAAATATCCTCGTATACTGCTAACGGGGGTTTTAAGTTCATGAGCTATATTATTGGTCATCTCTTGCTTCATTTTTCGGTTACGGTCTTTCTCTTCTATAATCTGCAGCTTACTAGTCTCGAGCTGCTTATAGAGAGATATTATCTTATTGCCAATCTCGCCCCATGTTGATTGCGGAAAACTTACCAACGAATAATCGATGGTACCTTTCTCCACCAAATCGACAAAATTTTTCAAAGTGGTCATAACACCAAAAAACCTATCAAAAAGAAATATAGCCAACAGTATAATGATAAAGAACAACGATGCTGTAAAAAACAGTATATGCCTATTTATCGGAGCCAAGTGAGACACAAACAGGTGTATACACAGCATTGCCACTGCATACACTACACCTACTATGGCAAAGGCTGCCATCAGTTTTTTTTTGTGCGATAACGATACTTTTTTCATAACCATTAGTTGTCAAAAGAATAGCCAAATCCTGTACGGTTTATTATACACTCGCCCACATTACCTATCTTTTTTCTAAGGCGAGCTATATGCACATCAACACTTCGCTCTGTAACATAGGTATCATCGTCCCATACTTGTGATAGTATTTGCTCGCGAGTAAAAAATCTTTTTGGCGATTTTACTAGCAGCACCAATATCATAAACTCTTTTTTTGTAAGCGAAATCTCGTGACCATCCAATGTAATTTTCTTAGTTTCGAAGTTTATTTCCAAACCATTATGTGTAAAAATCTCCATAGTATCGGCAGTAGTATCGGCGGCTTTGGAAGTACGTTTTAGTACTGCCTTTATGCGAGCCAATACCGTTTTGAGCGAGAAAGGCTTGGTTATATAATCGTCGGCACCAACATTAAAGCCGGTAAGCATATCATTTTCGGTATCCTTGGCGGTAAGAAATATTATAGGCACTTCGCAGTTCAGTTCCTTACGTATCTTGTTGGCCATCTGGAAACCGCTCATATCCTCCATCATCACATCGAGGAGTATAAGCACATGAGACGGTGAAAGGATTCTCAATCCCTCTTCGGCCGAGTTGGCAGTATCCACTTCATAACCCTCGCTCTCTAGATTAAAACGAAGTATTTCACACAAATCCTGTTCGTCGTCTACAACTAATATCTTGTTCATTATCATTTAGTTTTTATTATAGCTATTGTTCTGAAATAAGCTAACAGAATATAAGTACCAGCAATTGAGCTGTTATTACCCTTAAAAACATAGTAAGCGGATAAACGGTGGCATAACCTACCGCCGGAGCATCGTTGCCGGCAGTGGCATTGCTATAGGCTAATGCCGGTGGATCGGTGGTAGAACCTGCAAGAAGTCCCATAAGAGTAAAATAATTTATCTTGCACACTTTACGACCTATTATACCTATTACAAGCAGAGGCAGGAATGATATGATAAAACCATAGCACATCCACACCAAACCACCTTTGTTTACTATGGTATCCACAAAACCGTCGCCGGCTCCTACTCCCACACATGCCAAAAATATGGTTATACCTATCTCTCGAAGCATAAGGCTGGAGCTTATGGTATTGTAGGTTATAAGCTTATATTTGTATCCAAACTTCGATATAAGTATTGCCACTATGAGCGGACCTCCTGCCAATCCAAGCTTTACGGGATGAGGTATGCCTGGAAACATGATAGGTATGCTTCCCAGCAATACACCAAGAAATATTCCCAGGAACAATGTTATAAGATTAGGCTCGTTGAGGCGTTTCATACTGTTGCCCAAGCGTTCCTCCACCTTGCGAACATCTTCTTCGACCCCCACAACGGTAAGGCGGTCGCCAAGCTGAAGCACAAGATTGGGCCTCGGAACCAAATCTACACCCGAACGATTGACCCGCGAAATATTGATATGATAAAGTTTCCTTAAATTTAGTTCGCCAAGACGCTTGCCATTAAGTTCGCTTTTGGTTACTATTATCCTACGCGATACAAGACTCTTATCCAATTTGTACCACTCTTCGGGTTTCATAGGGATAATAGCACCTATTATGGTAGAAATCACATCTATGTCGCCTTCCACTGTAATAACAAACACTTTGTCGCCTTCATTCAGAATAGTTCCCGACGAGGCTATCTCCATAGTACCATCAATATGAAGCACACGACTAATTACCAGTTCACGATGGACCAGCAGTTTGGCTACATCGGCTACCGTATGACCAAATATAGCAGGGTTATGAACCTCTAGACTGAAAAGCTTTGCCTGATTGGCCAACGAATTATCTAAAGCATCAAGTTCTTGTTGCTCTTTGTCGAAACGCACCCGAAAAATATAGCGTATAGACACTATGGCCAATATTATACCCACCACGCCCAGTGGATAACACACTGCATAGCCCAAAGCAATACTATTGTCGCCCACAACACCCATGTCGGCAAAAGCCGTCTGAGCAGCACCCATACCCGGAGTGTTGGTAACAGCACCCGAAAGTATACCCACCATAGTTTGCATAGGCAATCCGGTAATGAAATGCAAAGCGATGGTAATTATCACACCCAACAGCACCACCCCTGTTGCAAGCATATTGAGGGTAATCCCCCCCTGCTTGAACGACGAAAAAAAGCCCGGTCCAACCTGCATTCCCAACGAGAATACAAAAAGTATAAGCCCAAACTCCTTCATAAAGTGCATAACCTCGGGATCCATGGTTATACCAAAATGTCCCATAAGGATTCCCACAAAGAGTACAAAAGTTATACCCAACGATATACCTAATATCTTGATACGTCCAAGCAATATGCCACACACTATACAGATGGCAAGCAACATAATACTATGCCCAACTCCTGTACCAAATATCAATTCATTCAACCATTCCATAATACAAATTAATATTCCTTATTTATAACATTAATCGAGTCTATATTTTTTGCAAAGGTACAAAATTATTATCACACATACAAAAGATTTATTTAGATAGTAATAAATTTGAACAAAACGCAATTAATCGTAAATCCAAGTTTGTTCTGTAATATCAGCATCTTTATATCATTTACCAACCATCGGTTTCAAAGAAAATTGATTCTTTGGAAAACCATAACCGACGTTGATATATACACATCAACGTCGGTTATAATAATATAATCTTTCAAACAAGTATTTATTAGAAATCCAAATTAAAAGATTCGTCATCAACATCTATCGAAGTTGTTTCGGTTTCTTCATCTTGTACAGTTTCGGATGATTGGTTTTCTTTTCGTCGGCCAACATTTCGCTGTAGCGATACGATTAATGCACCCAACATGCGTGTCAATTCCATCAACAGTTCTCTTGATTTTTCATAATCGTCGTCGGTAAATATTTCCAATTTATGAGCCACTGATGTATAAACAGTACACTCACGTATTGCCGACTTTGCAACTTTCAAGTAAACTTCAAATTGAGTTTTGCTACGATACGAACCTTCGGCAATGTTTACACAAATGGCCAATGTTCCCTTTAGAAAAGCATCTTTCAAAGTGCTGTTAGAAGTAGTTGTGGCTGCTCCGTTTAATGTTTTTGCCACCCAGCTACTGTAGTCAACCGCCTTATCATAGATTCTCAAATCTTCGAATCTAAAAAAACTTGCATTTCGTTCTTTCGTTTCCATGATAGTAGTATTAATTGAGTTTATGTATTGTATTATATTATTATTTAAATAGATTTTCTATTTCTTCGGCATAACGTTCGTTTACCTTTCTACGTTTCAGTTTCAATGTAGGAGTGAGAAAACCATTGGCTTCGGTCCATGTATCATTTACCAACTTATAACGTTTCACCTGCTCTGTATCGCCAAAATATTTGTTGTACTTGGCCATAACTTTGTTGTAGCGTTCCAATGTTTTCTTATCATTGATCATTTCTTCTTGAGTTTCGCAATGAATATCATGGCGATCCTGCCAATCTTTCAAAAACTCGAAGTCGGGAGTTATGATAGCTGCAGCAAATTTTTGATTTTCGCCCACCACCATCATATCCAATATAAATGGACTTTCTTTGAACTTTGTTTCAATTGCTTCGGGATTGACATATTTTCCCATGCTTGTTTTGAACAACGACTTAACTCTACCCGTTATGCTCAACAGTCCGTTTTCCAACTTTCCGGTATCGCCTGTATGGAACCAACCTTCGCTATCTATAACTTCGGCAGTAAGTTCGGGAGCTTTGTAGTATCCTTGCATCACATTCTTTCCACGACATAGTATCTCGTTGTTGGCGGAATCTATTTTTACCTCTACACCTGTAAGCGGAGGACCTACTGTACCTACTTTTCTGCCGCCTTTTTCACGAGTACTTACAGCTATAACAGGGCTTGTTTCGGTAAGACCATATCCCTCGTATATCTTCAATCCAAGACAATTGAAGAAACGTGCAAGGCGAGGTTGAATAGCCGCGCCACCACTTACTATTAGTTCCAACTCTCCAAAGTTTTCGCGTATGGCACTATATACCAATTTGTCGGCAATCTTATGCTTTATATTATAGATAAACGATGTGTTTTCAAATTCATATTCAGTGGCAAATTCCAAAGCCCAATAGAAGATTTCTTTCTTTATACCCATCATTTTCTCGCCTTTGCGGTAAATCTTGTCGTATATTTTTTCCAACAAACGAGGAACGGTTGTCATCATATTTGGCAATGTTTCTTTTATATTGTCAGCTACCTTCACAGCGTTCTCGGCATAAAATATCTCGAAACCACGGTACTGATACATGTAGTTCATCATACGTTCGTAGATGTGGCACAAAGGCAAATAACTCAAACATCTTGTAAATTCGGCATTAGGAATATTCCTCACTGCCATAAAGTTGGATATAAGATTTTCGTGTGTAAGCATTACTCCTTTAGGAAAACCTGTTGTTCCGCTGGTGTATATCATTGTCACCATGTCGGTTGTTTTTATGGAGTCTTTTATCTCTTTTAGTTTTTCGGGTTGCTCATTTTCCTTACCTAATTGTAGTAACTCGCCAAAAGAGCTTGTATTTTCGTCACGCTTTTTGAAAGTGTATATATTCTTCACATTTGGCAAATCTGGAATAATATTCTTTATCTTCCTCAACAATTCGGGTCCTTCGAGGAAGATAAACCTAACCTCGGCATGGTCTAGTATATATCTGTAATCATCTTCACTTATAGTGGGATATATCGGAACCATTACGGCTCCCATTTGTTGCACTCCCATGTCAAGGAAATTCCATTCCGGTCGACTCGAGGATATAAGCGCAACTTTCTCGCCACGTTCTAATCCCATCTTCATCAACCCATAACTAATAAGATTTGCCTTTTCGATATATTCTTCTATGTTGTGTTTTGTCCATTTGCCATCTTCCTTTGCTGTAAGCACCGGCGCATTGGGAAATTGCTGCAATCTATAGTCTAATATATCAAATAATCTTGTTACCTCCATTATATATATAGTTTAGTTAGTATGTATATTTATATAGTTGTTGTTTTTAAAGTTATCTTATATTTTATTTCATATCTATTATTCAATTTCGGCATAATGCTTCATAAACTGAGTACGTACGAATGCCGAATTATCATGATTCTTCACCTTCATTTTACCCCTGAAATCAGCAATAGATTCGTAGTTCTTCTTTTCCATCCAATTTTTCAAATATTCATTCATATCATGTATACGGCCTATTCCATTTTCATACAACGATGATACTACTTGAACAGTTTGAGCCCCTGCCAATAATGCTTTTACCACATCTTCACCGGTAAATACACCCGACGAAGCTGATATCTCACAACGAAGTTTGCCCGACAATAAGGCAACCCATCTCAAAGTTTCATACAACCTTTGTGGAGCAGATATTATGGAAGACGACTTAAAAGTCTCGTTGGTTATATCGATATCAAAGTCTATGGTTTTATTAAACATCGTGATTCCGTTTATACCCGACCACGATAGTTTAGACATAAACTTTGCCATATCTGTAAAATACTTACCCACTTTTATCAAAATAGGAATACTTATGCTTCGCTTGATTGCAACGATAGTATCATCAAACAAGCGCTCAACATCATCAACGGATGTTTCGACATTGGATGGCAACACCATAAAATTAAGTTCTATGGCATCACAGCCTGCATCTTGTAATCTCTTGGCATAAGCAACCCAATTACTATAGGAAACACAATTGATACTTGCCACAATAGGAACCGACAACGTCTTTTTGGCTTCACGTATGAGGTTATAATAATTGTCTATCTCATAACCTGTAACATGGTTTGCTATATAATCATAACTTTCGCCATATTCCATGTTAGAAAGCAAACCAATATTTTTTTGAATATCATAAGTAATTTGTTCTTCAAAAAGTGATTTTAGCACTATTGCTCCTACACCTGCTTTCTCCATCTCCACGAGGTTAGCAAGCTTAGAAGTCAAGCCACAACTTCCTGATACAATAGGGCTTGAGACTTTCATTCCTAAGAACGTTGTTTCTATATTGGTTGTATTCATAGTTTCTCCTTTTTGTTGCAAAGATATATATTTTTTTTGATATTTAGCAAGTATTTTGAATATTTTTTTTATTTAATTTTATCTCCTCCACCCAATATGCTAGTTCTTAACAAATTACTTTGTAAGAAAAGTAAAAAAAAAATATACATCGTAACAAATTATTTTTTTTATTTGTTCAACCCGAAAAAAATGAGTAATTTTGCAACTCGAAACATTAAATACTATCATATAAAAATGAAAGAAAATATCGAAGAAAAGAACGTTGAAATAGCGGACGTTATAAGCAAAACAGAAGGTTTTATTCAAGAAAACCAAAAGAAAATAGTTATAGTGATTGTTGCTATCGTAGCCATAATTGGTGGTTATTTTGCACTTCAAAACTTCTACTTTGAACCACGCGAAAAAGCTGCTGCAGAAGAAATGTTTGCCGCACAACAATGGTTTGACCAAGATTCGTTGCAATTATCGCTTGATGGAAACGCAAAATACATGGGCTTTAAAGCCATTATTGACGAATATGGTAGTACAAAAAGCGGTCGCTTGGCCGAATATTATGCAGGTATCGCCTCTTTGCGTTTAGGAAAATATGAAGAAGCTATAAACTACCTATCGGCATACAATGGAAAAGATACTTTCACAAAAGTATTGGCAGTAATAGCTACCGGCGACGCCGAAATGGAACTTGGCAACACTCAAAAGGCTATATCCCTTTACGAAAAAGCTGCTAAGATGGAAGACAATATAGTAACTACTCCTTACGCTCTTTTCAAAGCCGCTTTCGCTTACCAAATGGAAGGCAACAACGAAGCTGCTGCAAAACTATACAAAGAGATTAAGAAGAACTATCCTCAATCAACTGAGTATAGAACTATAGACAAATATATTGCCTACGCCGAAGAAAGTACAAAATAATAAATTTATTTTTTCATAACGCTGAATGAGAGGGGAAGTCGTACGATTTTCCCTCTTACTTTTATAACATCCAACCGAAGAAGCATATAAAACATCAACAACAAAGTTATGATATATATAGAAATAACATTGGACGTAAATCCTATAGTTCCGTTTGCCGACATAATAATGTGCGAACTGGGTGAGATTGGTTGCGAAAGCTTCGAAAACACAAGCACCGGATTCAAAGCCTACATACCTAAAGACCTTTACGACGAAAACCTTTTGAAACAAACACTGAAAGCTTATACCGAATGCGAAATAAAAGGTTCAACCGAGGAGATTCCGGACCAAAACTGGAACGCTGTGTGGGAAAGCACGCACGAGCCAGTATTGGTCGACGACTTCTGCTGGGTATACGCTCCTTTTCATGGCACCAATAGCAGCTGCCAATACAACATACTTATAGAACCCAAAATGAGTTTTGGTACTGCTCACCATTCAACTACTTATATGATGCTTAGCTTTATCAGAGATGAAGAGATGGCAGGCAAGAGGGTGCTGGATATGGGTAGCGGAACTGGTGTACTAGCAATACTGGCCGAGATGAGAGGTGCCAAACACATAGAGGCTATAGACAACGACGAATGGGCATACCGAAATGCATTGGAGAACGTGGAGAAAAACAACTGCCAAAACATAGATGTGCTGCTGGGCGATGCTTCGCTACTGACCGACGACAAGAAGTTCGACGTAATAATAGCAAACATCAACCGAAACATCCTGCTTAGAGATATGAACAGCTATATCAATGTACTGGAAAAAGGTGGCTCACTGCTGCTAAGCGGCTTCTACCACCACGACATACCATCAATACAAGAGGAAGCCGAAAAGTTTGGAATGAAATTTGACTGCCATAAGGAACGAAACGAATGGGTGGCTTGCAAATTTATCAAAATGTAATACCAACCTACAATACATCATCAACATGACAATAGCTGAACAAATAAAAAACATAACCTCGTCGCTACCAGCCACCACACGTCTGATAGCAGTAAGCAAAACCAAACCAGTAGAGGATATTCAAGAGGCCTATGATGCCGGCCAACGTGTGTTTGGCGAAAACAAAGCCCTTGAGATGCGAGACAAGCACGAGGCTCTACCAAAGGACATAGAATGGCACTTTATAGGCCATTTGCAAACCAATAAGATAAAATACATAATACCTTACGTGTCGCTGATACACAGCATAGACAGCCTAAACCTACTGAAGGAGGTAAACAAGGAAGCCACAAAAAAAGACAGAAGAGTAGACTGCCTACTACAATTCCACATTGCACAGGAAGAGACCAAATTCGGTCTTTCGTACGACGAGGCAGTACAACTACTAACATCAGAAGAGTACAAACAAATGGAAAACATTCGCATTGTGGGTGTAATGGGTATGGCCACATTTACTGATAACAACAATCAGGTGTCGGCCGAGTTTGCCACACTGCGAGATATATTCGATAGGCTCAAGAAAGAATACTTCTCAACCGAAGAATCATTCTGCGAACTGTCCATGGGTATGAGCGACGACTACCCCTTGGCCATCGAGCAAGGTAGCACTCTGGTACGGGTGGGTAGTGCCATATTTGGCAAACGCAACTACAATATTCCTATAAATGACTAATACCAATATTATAATACAAGAATAAATCCGATTGGGCAGTGCTCAATCGGATTTATTTGTATAGCTTAATAGTCGAAACTGCTTTCGCCCAAAAACTCTCGCATTATAGATGTTGGCGGAATGTATTTTTCAGGAATTGCCTCGAATAGACTCAAAATCTCCAATAGGCGGCAGGCCTCGGCATGCTCCGGTGTGTTTTCGGGTACAGCCTCCAATAGCGGCTCGGCATAATTCTTCAGGATACCCAGCTCATACATGAGGGCCGAATTGAACATCACATCGGCATTTTCTTGATAAGGGAATATGTGCTTCTGCTCCCCTGCCCTTACGCTAGGCCATCGCCTTAGGGTTTCCAAAGCCGAATAGCCACGGAACTTATAGTCACGTACCATGCGGCGTATCAGCCTATTGTCGGAACTACGAATAATGTTTTGGTCGTCGATGGCTATCTGCGTCATTGCCGAAACATACACACGGTACTTCCACTGTTCCGGAATCTGCTCCGTCAGTTTGGGGTTGAGGGCGTGGATACCTTCTATTATAAGTATGCTGTTTTCCTTCATCTGCAGCACATCGCCGTTGTAGAACCTCTTGCCAGTAATAAAGTCAAAACGCGGTATTTCCACAGACCTGCCTTCCGAAAGGGCTAGCAAGTCTTCGTTCAGCTTTGGAATGTCCAACGCCTCGAGGGCCTCGAAGTCGTATTCGCCATCGGGAGTACGAGGAGTGTTTTCGCGGTCTACAAAGTAGTCGTCGAGCGACATCTGCTGCACATCAAAACCCATCAAAGCCAAATGCACTCCCAGACGACGACACGAAGTGGTTTTTCCACTCGACGATGGACCTGCTATCAGCACCATCTTCAGTTGTTCCCTCTTTTGGTATACGGCATCGGCTACCAGCGAGTACTTCTTTTCGTGCAAAGCCTCGGCCACCTGTATCAGAAAGTTGGCCTTGCCAGCCCTAACCTTGTCGTTAAGATCGCACACATAGAGTGTTTGCAGTAGGTTTTTCCACTCGCGATGCTCGCGGAAGATCTTGAATAGTCGTGGAGTATCGTGGTACGACGATAGAATCATCGGCTGGTCGGCCGAAGGCATTTGTAGCAAAAAACCATCGCTAAACACACGGAAGTCCCACACCTTGAGCAATCCCGTCGAAGGTACCAGCTTGGAATAAATCATGTGCGGCGTATCGTCCAAAAACACTATCGGGGCATAGAGCCTATTACTATTTTGCATCAGGCGGTGGCTTTCATCGTTGCCTGTTTCTGCCATCAGCTTTAGAGCATCCTCCATCATCATGTTTTGCGAAGTGAAGGGTAAATCATTCTCAACCAAGGCATTCATGTGTTCACGTACCTTGTAAGCCAGGCTTACATTGTCCTCGCCATCCACATCGGCAATACGGCAAAACAATCCGTTCAAGAGCGAATGTTCGATATACAGCTTACCTTTCGGAAAAAGGTCGTGCACAGCCTTGTAGAGCAAAAAGGCTACCGAATGGATATACATCCTATAGCCGTGGCGGCTGCTAACGTCGAAAAACGTAATGCGTTTGGGCTTGTAAATGCGGTAGCCCAAATCGCTAATCTCATTGTTTACCAAAGCCCCAAGTATGGGGTAATGAGTAAGATGCTTGTAGTTTTCGCCAAGCTCAGCTAGCGACACGCCCTGCGGTACAAGTATGCGTTCGCCGCTGTTTTCGATATATACTTCTATCATATTTTTATATTTGGTCGTTAATCAAATAACATGTCATTGGTTGAATAACTGCAATACTTCTTTTTTATTGCACCAAAAGCAAAAAGCTATCTTTTGACATTTCATTAATCGAAAGAAGATGATCAAAAAATTATCACATTTTAATCCACAGCCGTTTAACCCAGAGAAGAGCATATTTGTTTACCAAAAGGTTTTTGGACTACAAAAAAAAACACCTTCTCGCAAAGTTTCAATACATTTTTTAATTATCAAGAGCAAGACTTTCCACAATAATACACTGCAAAGTAATAAGAAGTCTTTGAGATAATATTTTTGGCAAAAAAGCACAACCTATAATATTGAAAACGGAATATTTTTAGGTCAAAGAAGTCGGAAGTGGCAACGCGAGCGCTCTCAGAGTGCAGTGAGAGCGCTCGCACCGCCACTTCCAAGACCCCTCATGGCAACAATAGAGTCCTCTACCCTCCGCTCTAATACCAACAAAAAGAAAGAAGTACAGTTTGGGTAAAAGGCGACATATCACAAGCATTCAAACCTTACGATGATTGATTGGCAGACAGTACTTTCACAAACATTTCTCACTACCACAAGCACTATGCCACACCCCATTGACGACATCTCCTACCCTTGCAATTGACTCAAAAAAAATTGACAAATGATTTGCCCATACCTATACTTTTTTTGCCACTACCAGCGTTATACACCAAATTAACCCATCAACAATCCAACACATGAGAAAGGTAATCAATTTTGCAGTACGCTTTTGGTGGATATTTCCACTTGCAACCCTCTTGCTTTTTGTTGTGGCAATGCTTTGTGGAGCAACAAACAACATTTTGATGCTTGTGCTATACATAGTATCCATATTCAGTTTGTTGCCACAGTTGGTTGTGTTTGTCATCCTCTTGTTTCAAAAGAAATGGTGGCGGGCTGTGGGCTGTGGCGTTGCAGGCATTGCCTCTGGATTATGTTGCATATTGCCCTTAGGTTTTTTATTGATGTTCGTAGTCTCGCTTTTCGATTACGAACCAGACAACTTTGGCAAAGAGCACCCCATACCCGAAGGATTGGAATACAACATACCGTTGGGCTACGTAAACGATTCGTTGGAACATTGCAGCTATGCTACCTCATCGACCGTCTACAACTATGAGGCAGAACCGATAGACAGCCTCGACAGCCAAACATGGCTACAGATATGGAATGATTTTCAAGGCGGTATGTACCTCTTCGATTTTTACCACCCTGCTCTCGACGACGGGACTATCTTTCTCCGCTTCTTCGAAGTAAGCGAGAATATAGAGCTCGCAGGTCACGACCTAAGGGGAAAGACCTCTGTGGAAATAGCCAACCATAGCTGCTTCGGCCCAATAGCCGACAAACAAGAATTTACCATCTACGCCGGCGACTGGGGCGACTACTATGCTGTACGTGTAGAAGTGTGGCACGAGCCCACGCAAGGAAAGCCCTCCAAACTGATGCAGAAAGTGTACCGAATGGAAGGGTGGATGAGATAAGAAAAGGGAATAACCATTAAACACAACATCATGAACAACGAACGCTTCTCGATACGGAAAAGGATAAAAAGTTTCGGCTACGCCTTTGCAGGGCTTAAGGTACTGTTTAAAGAGGAACATAACTCGTGGATACACGCTGTAGTGGCAGTGTGTGCTGTGGTGGCCGGCATAATGCTACACATTTCGACTATGGAATGGATAGCCATAATAATAGTGATAGCCATGGTAATTTCGGCCGAAATAATAAACTCGTCGCTAGAATGCACCGCTGACTTTGTGAAAGCCGAACGCGACGACCGCAAACGCGACATCAAAGACCTTGAAGCAGCAGTGCTGGTATGTGCCATAGCCGCCGCCGCAGTAGGCACAATCATATTCCTACCCAAGCTGATAGTGCTATTGGGGATATAGTATATACAACATAGTCGGGCATGTTTTAGCATGTCCGACCATATTCGTGCCACAAACTGCACTACACCTTTGAGTACAAAAGCGCTAATAAAGCAAAACCACCGTACCAACCTTTTCTTTCTTTCCTAGATTGCCCACTTCATGGTAGTAGATAACGTATACGTATGCCGCCTGCGGGCAATAGTAGCCATGGTAGGTTCCATCCCACGCCTCGGTATTGCCAATAGAATGGAACAATATCTCGCCGGCACGATTGTAGATGTAAACTTCGTCGATAGCCAACGACTTGCCATGTACTATCTCGAACCTGGAGTTGGTTGGTGAAAGAGGAGTTATACAGTTGGGCACGTACAAATCGGACCGCTGATTGACGCTAAGCACCAAGTATACCGAACTATCGCAACCATAATTGACTGTTGTCAAATGCCGGCTATAAAATCCCTCCTCACATTCGTTGAACCCATATTCATCATAATATTGGCCTTCGGTTATAGAGGCATGAATGGTATCGCTATACAATGCACCCACCTTCAATATCAATGTGACAACGCTATCGCAGCCATATATAGTTTGACCCCGCCGGGTTATAACCGTGTCAGTATCCAAATAGAAACCATTCTGATTGTAAACCTCGCCTTCGCAAATATAAGCCAAAATAGTGTCGTTATATGCAGGGTGTACCGTAAGGTCGAGCCGCACTATACTGTCGCATCCGTATATCGTTTGCAATGTATCAACATATATACCTGTTTCACTTTCGTTAAAGCCATTATCAGCATATACATCACCGGAACATATCGAAGCCTCAATCGTGGTATCGTACGCCTGCTTAACACTCAGCATCGTAAACAAGATGGTATCCAAAGTCTCCACCCCCTCGTTCAAAGTATAGATGCTACACGAGACATCATACTGTCCAAGAGTATCGTAATTATGAGTAATGGGATAACCCTCGGCCGTTGTTCCATCGCCAAAATCCCACACAACATTACTAGGCTCATAGTTCAACTCAAGGTCAAAAACAAAACTACTATCACTATTATTACATATCTCAAAACCCTCGGGATAATCATCCGCATCCAAGCCATTAACTATAAGGTGAGCATTTGTTGGAATAGCAACCATCATAGAGCCTACCGAATAGGAATAGCTTTCCCACGAAGCCAAACCATACACGTGGGCAATAAAACCTTTTTCGTCACCTGAAGATGTGTTGCTCAAAGTATGCGTACCATGGTTTATTGTAATTCTTGCATACGAAAAATCCGGCTGTGAGGGAACTGTAGTAAACTCAGAAGATATACTATTACCATCTAACGTCATATTAGAAACGTTGGCAGTTTTCGTAACAACATTTATATAATGATAAGCTATAGTTCCTGAATTGAAAGTGCTGAACGTGACATTATCCATCTTCTGTTCTATAGGATTTATAACAACCATAGAAGGGTCCCCATTTTCGCCACCATACCAAGCCCCCGTAAAATACAAGAACACACTTGCCGGCTCCGATGTCTCGAGGTATGCAACCGGAGTACTACTTGTCATCTCAAATTCATAGGTTTGTCGTGCATTAAGGGTGGCAAGCAATACACCATCTTTTCTTACTTGACAGTTATCGTTTAGTGCTGTAACTCTCACCCTGTCATTTGTTCTCATCACGGAACCTGTAAGAACAAAAGCTTTTCCCCAACACGATGTAGGTATCATTTGCTCAAACAAATGATCACGACCTTCGTGTTCATAAGGTACCCTATTAGCATAATTACCTGCAAAAACAGCAATCTTTTTATTGTCGCTTGCAGATATGACAGAGCCTGATAAGTCAACAGCTGTTTCGGATTGAACCTGGTAACATTGTCCGGCATTTAATGTTATAATAAAAGGTGTATTTGCAGTATAATTCAATGAATTTTCTGACAATTCAATAGTTACTTCCGTACTATCCTCTATTGCAATCACCGAAAATTCAGACTGACTAACATACGTTTGTATAATGTAGTCCGAACCCAATGATGCTGTAGGCAACACATTGGTTATATCATAAGTAAACGCCTCAAAGTTACTAGCGTATAATGATATTGAATCCGTAGTTGTAATATGCAATGCTTTGTTTATGATTGAATCAGAAGCATCATGATCATATACTGCAGATAGTGGAATATTTATTGTGGTAATAACTCCCGGAGTAATGGAGAAAGATACTGTCCACCCTGTGCGAGGATTTGTTACAGTTCCCGTACAACTATTTCTACCAGCCGCAAGTAAACTTATATTATCAACATCTTCGGTAAAATTTGGCAGAAATGCCACCCAAAAATCTTTTCCTACTGTGCTTTGGGCCTTCATTCCATTGTGGCAAAACACAGAAAGGAG
>JAGCLZ010000068.1 GCA_017646685.1 Bacteroidales bacterium
GGAGTGTAAACGAGACCACGATAGTGGCTTACTATGAGCATAATTTTAATGGAGTATTTGTTGTGATGCAGCAAGGTAGCTTAACTGCCGATACAATAGAATTGCCACAACGTCAGCATGTTTATGATTTTGAGATTATAGGTAATACGGTGTATTATTGCGGAGAAATGCCGGACGCATCTAATATATATGATACAAGAGAACGGGCTTTGGTAGGATACTTTGATATTAGTCCTTTTCTTAACAATAACAATAATGGCGTTAATACTACAGTAAACTACTGTAAGTTTGAGGTGGAAGGTAGAGATCATAATAAATTAAAAAAGATGATTGCATACAAAGATACACAGGGTGATATTTATGTTATGGCTATTGGAGAATCTTTTTTATGCGACCAACCCAATCAGCCATGTCATAGCGGCCTTGATTTTTTTACAATAATAAAAATAATATCGAATGTTTTTCAAGGAGTTGAAGTAGAAACATTTACAAACGAAGTTTATCACGATATAATAGAAACAGCCAATCATGCTGTATTGGTGGGTGGCGATTTTAGTGCATCAACATCAAATGCTATCTGTTTTCGCAAACTAAGAAAATATAATATTCCATCAACAGAAAGAGATTATTTGTATAGGGTTACTTTTAACCACACTGAACCTTCTACATTCGTTTACGGTACACAAATTGAAGGAAGCGATCGCTTTATAACCTCAACATTCGGATATATAAATGGTGTTGAAGGAACAATTATACGAACATTCAATACAAGCAACATGGAAATGATGGCAGCACAATTTATACCATCGCCCGGCGAAAAAACTCAACCATACGAGTTGCATTATGTTCCCGAAACGGGAAAGGTATTGCTACTGCAATTATCAACCGACCATCCTACGACAAGAATTTATACCATCGATCCTTATCCTACACAGAATTATACAACAATATGGGAGTACCATCCTTATTGGTCTTTCTACTCATTGGACATGTATAAAGATGATGAATATATAGCTATAGGTACAACGAGTTTAACACCCGGATTTTATGCAAGAAATGTATTGTATAATACTCCTAACTGTATGCGAAAAAATAATGTTGATATTGAAAAGATGGATATTGTTCCGGTAGAAGAATATTATGTTCCGTTAAATATGGATTCATACTCATTGAACCTTTTCAATGATACACCTAGTTCTTCACAGCGGAATTTATCGTTGGAATGTCATTGATTTTATAAACAATAAAAACAATATATCATGAATATAAAAATATTAAACCACAGAATAGCATTAGCAAGTATACTGTTTGTATTTGCAATATCGTTACAGTCAAAAGCCCAAGACACAATACATTGTTTCGACGAAAGGTACCATTGGACATATCCTTGTAATTATAGTGATTATCCCGATACAGTATTTGATGGTCCAGGTGTTGTTAGTCTTACTGAATTAGGCCACATGACTCACGATCCGAAACCTGTACTTGTTGGCGCAGTTGACAAAACATTGATTCAGCAAGTATTTACCGATACTATACGTAAGCAAATATATGGTATAGCCGGTACAACAATAGGATGTTATAATCCCAATGGATGTTATTTTTATCTTTACAAAAAAATAAACAATACATTTGTAGTATTGGATTCGGCCGAATGGACGCACCGCAATGCAACTGATACAGAGAAAAGATATATTGCTTACAATGTAGGCGGTGAATTTATCTGGGAAGGATCATTATTTGATATTTATGGTGATTGGCCAACAAGTATTCCGGGTGAAACACTTACACTTCCTGACTCCAATATTGTAGAAATACACGAAGCCTACTTCAATACCCCTATTGCTGTAGAAGATACTTTTTATGTAGGAACCAATTGGAATGGAATAGATGTATATCCTGGTCAATATGACACTAATCAATCCTTTTTTTGGTTGGAACAACCATATACAAGTACTTTTATTGTTCCGCTAATTGTGTCAGACACATCTCACTATACAACATGGGTAACTATATATCCGGATAATACAGTGTATGTAAATCGTGGATCTTCACATCGTAACTGTTTCTTTCCCATAATGGAGCCACCACAATGTGCACCTATAAATGTAGTAAGTATGGATAGTCTTACCACCAATAGTGTGTATATAAGTTGGGAGCGGCCTTATTTGAATACTTATTATCAGATAGAGTATGGTCCACGTGGTTTCCAACATGGCAGCGGTGTGTTTATCGATAGCGTTGCCACTACCCATTACACCCTTCAAAACCTTGCCGCCGGCACTGAATACATTGCCTATGTACGCTCGTTTTGCTCATCGGCCGATACCGTCAGCGGCTGGAAAAGCGTGCAGTTCAAAACTCTACACACCGAATGCCCGGCAGTGGAAGACTTGGCTGCATACGAAGGTACTAGAATAGCATCCATCAAATGGAGTATCACCGATAGCGAGATAGCTTTCTGCCAAATAGAATGGGGCGAAGCAGGCTTTGAACATGGCAATGGCACTGTGGTAAACAATATCCACGATACCACATATCTGCTACGCAACCTAACTGCAAACACTACCTATGACGTATATCTACGCACCTACTGCGAACGCAGCGGGGTGTTTGGTGCATGGCAGCATCTAACTTTCACCACCGATGGTGGCAACAATGCCATAGCCGATACGGATAACGATATACCTGTGGAGCTGCACCCCAACCCAACAAGCGGCATCATAACCCTAAGCCGCACAGATGTTCAACGGGTGGATGTGATAGATGCCGTGGGCAAAACCGTTATGGTAGTAGAAGACAAACATGTAATAGACCTTTCCAAGCTAAGCCAAGGCTACTACACCCTTCGCATAACACTGCCCGAAGGCGTGGCTATACGCAAGGTTATTCGCAAATAGAAATTGTCTAACCAAAAAATATTACATGTAATGTTGTAATAATGTAATATTTTGGGCGTATGTGATGGGGCGTGTGCAAAAGGGCGAATACTATTCGCCCGTACGGATATATGGGCGGATAATTGTAGGGGCGTATCACATACGCCCCTATGCAATGCATTTGCCCCAAAATTAATGGCAAAATTAATGGTATACCGTAAAATGTTTCACACCCGGGTATAAAACAAATTACGGTATACCGTCGTGATGATGAAACCCGGGTGTGAAAACACTATCTTGTTATTGCCTGTTCATATTACTTTATTGTATTTGGAATGTGGAATTTTGAGAAAGTTGCATATTGTATTTTAGATATTTGGGTTGAGTTGCAAACATTTTTATTTGTTCTACTGCCAATGATTGGGAATAAATATGTACTTTTGTTGTAAATAAAACAATAAAACTATGGTAGAGAAAGGTAATGATACAGTGGCTTTTATATATGATTTCGATGGTACTCTTTCGCCGGACAATATGCAGGAATATGGTTTTATAAAGGCCATAGGCAAAAACGCCGAGGAGTTTTGGGCCGAGAATGCACGTATTTCCAAAGAAAATGATGCCAGCAATATTCTTTGCTACATGTATTTGATGATAAAGATGGCTCAGGTCAATAATATCTCGCTTAAGCGTGAATCGTTTCAGCGTTTTGGTAATGATGTTGAACTCTTTGAGGGTGTAAAGGAATGGTTTGGTCGCATAAATGATTATGGTCGCTCAAAGGGTTTGGATGTTAAGCATTATATTATCTCGTCGGGGCTTAAGGAGATGATAGAGGGCACGGCTATAGCCGAGGAGTTTGAGAAGATATTTGCCTGCTCGTTTCTCTACAACGTTGACGGGGTGGCCTATTGGCCGTCCGTAGCGGTTGACTATACCGCCAAAACGCAATTTCTTTTCAAGATAAACAAAGGCATAAATGAGGTGAGCGACAATAGCCGAATCAACGAGTATAAGCCCGAGGATGAGCGTCCCATACCGTTTACAAGCATGATATATTTTGGTGACGGCGAAACCGATGTGCCTTGCATGAAGATGATAAAAGAACATGGCGGTCATGCTGTGGCGGTGTATAAACCTAACGATACCAAGCGTAAAACTAAGGCTTTGCAGCTGATAAGCGACGGGCGTGCCAACTTTGTATCGCCCGCCGACTATACCGAAGGCCGTGAGATAGACCGTATAGCCCACATTATTTTGGATAAAATAGCAGTAGATTTACAGATAAACAAATTGCTGAAAGAACATGCCCAAAGGGCAGAATGATAATACAATAGTCCAAGACAGAGGCTTATTGCCTTGGACTATTGTTCCCTTACCTAAATAATTTTTCCCGATATATTGCCACCGCAGTTGTCGGCTTTGGCTCCCGTTACGCTGCTTAGGCAGTTGTTGCCACCGCTTATTCGTAGCACCCCTAGGAAGGCAAATATTATGGCTTCTTTATAGTTGATTACTTCTGCCGAAGGTATCAACACCTTGGTATGTGGGCAGTGGTCTGATATACATTCTATCAAAAAGGTGTTTAAAGCTCCTCCACCTGTTATCATTACATTGCTTAGTTTTTCGGCGTTTATCACTTTGGCTATTTGGTAGCCTATATGTTCGGTGGTGGTACGTAAAAGGTCGGCTGTAGGTATATGAGAGGGTATCAGTGGCAAAAGCTCTTCCACCAACCATTCTTTGCCCAACGATTTTGGTGCTTTGCGACTGTAGTATTCCAGCGAGTTTAGTTTTGCGAATAGATCTTCAACCCGTGTTCCACCTCTGGCCACAAGGCCGTCGCGGTCGTAGTCCATACCTATTTGGTTTGCCAAAAGGTTTAGAATCATATTGCAAGGCGAGATGTCGAAGGCTATTCGTTTGCCATCATTGTTGAACGATATATTTGAAAATCCGCCAAGGTTTAGGCAGCCGTCGTGGTCGGCAAACAGCAGTTTGTCGCCAATGGGTACAAGCGGTGCTCCTTGCCCGCCCAATGCCACATCAAAAGTGCGGAAGTTGCCCACCACCAAGTGGCCGGTTTCGGCAGCTATACTGTCGAGGTCGCCAATCTGTGTGGTGATGCCTATATCGGGACGGTGAAATATTGTATGCCCGTGCGAGGCTATGAAATCCAATTTCGATACATTGTAGTGATGTTTGAACTCGTTGACTTTTTTGCCGAAATAATGGCCTAGTTCCACATTTGCTTTTGCATATTCCCATGCCGATTTTTGTTCCAAATGGCTTAGTTTTTCTTTCCATTCGGCGGGGTAGGGGTAGGTGTGTGATGCCAATAGTTCAAAATTCCATTTGTCGGAATATCTAAAGTGGCAGTAGGCTATATCCAATCCGTCGAGCGATGTGCCCGACATCAATCCTATTGTATATAAGGTTGTTGTATCCATATCGTACTGTTGTTATATTTTGCAAATATACATCATTTTTCGCTTACGACATTATTGCTCGTCAATTATTTTGGGTCGTGATGGAAAAGAATAGCAGTTTATCCGAAAAAAAAGCGTACCTTTGTAGTCGCAAAAACAATATGTAACCTTACTAAAATGAGTGGCAATAAAGTACTTGAGATACAAAATCTGACTGTCGATTTTTATCACGAAGGCAGCTTTCGCACAGTAGTGAAAGGTGTGAGCTATAGTGTGGAGCGTGGCAAAACATTGGGTATTGTAGGCGAAAGTGGTTCGGGCAAGAGTGTAAGTTCTATGGCTGTGATGGGCCTTTTGCCCCCCAATGGCAAGTGCAAAATATCGGGTAATATATGGTACTATGGCAAGGATGGTAGCCGGGTTGACCTCCTTTCGCTTGGCGAGGAGCAGATACGCAACTATCGTGGTAGTCATATTTCGATGATATTTCAAGAACCTATGACGTCGCTCAACCCTGTTCATACCTGCGGCGAACAGATAATAGAGGTGCTGCAAACCCATCAAAAGATTTCCTATAAAAAAGCTTACGACAAAGCTTTGTTGCTTATGGAAGAGGTGCTTATACCACGGCCCGAGAAGATTATGAAGAGCTATCCGCACCAAGTATCGGGTGGGCAAAAGCAGAGGGTGATGATAGCCATGGCGTTGGCTTGCAACCCCGATGTGCTTATTGCCGACGAGCCTACCACAGCCCTCGACGTTACGGTGCAAAAAACAATATTGGAACTGCTGGGCCATTTGCAGCAAAAGTATGGTATGGCCATAATATTCATCACCCACGACCTGGGTGTTATTGCCAACATTGCCCACGATGTGGCGGTGCTTTACAAA
>JAGCLZ010000069.1 GCA_017646685.1 Bacteroidales bacterium
ATTAATTTTGCCATTAATTTTGGGGCAAATGCATTGCATAGGGGCGTATGTGATACGCCCCTACAATTATCCGCCCATATCCGTACGGGCGAATAGTATTCGCCCTTTTGCACACGCCCCATCACATACGCCCAAAATATTACATTATTACATTATTACAACATTACATGTAATATTTTTTGGTTAGGCAATTTCTATTTGCGAATAACCTTGCGTATAGCCACGCCTTCGGGCAGTGTTATGCGAAGGGTGTAATAGCCTTTGGTTAGTTTGGATAGGTCTAGTACATGATTGTTTGCTACTACCATAATGGTTTTGCCAACGGCATCTATCACATCCACCCTTTGAACATCTGTGCGGCTCAGGGTTATGATGCCGCTTGTTGGGTTGGGGTGCAGCTCCACAGGTATAGAGCTGTCTATATCGGCAATATCGTTGTTTCCGTTGGTGGTGAAGCTGACCTTCTGCCATGCTCCAAACACTTGGCTGCGTTCGCAGTAGGTGCGTATGTAAACATCATAAGCAGTGTTGGGCGTTAGGTTGCGTAGCATGTAGGTGGTATCGTGGATATTGTTTACCACAGTACCATTGCCATGTTCAAAGCCCGCTTCGCCCCATTCTATTTGGCAGAAAGCTATCTCGCTATCGGTAATTTTCCATTTGATGGATGCTATTTTGGTACCTTCGTATGCAGCCAAGTCTTCCACTGCCGGGCATTCGGTGTGTAGGGTTTTGAACTGCACGCTTTTCCAACTGCTGACGGTATCGGCCGATGAGCAGTAGGAGCGTACATAGGCAATGTATTCGGTACCGGCGGCAAGGTTTTGAAGGGTGTAATGGGTAGTGGCAACGCTATCGATAAACACACCGCTGCCATGTTGGAAACCACGTGGACCATACTCTATCTGATAATAAGTGTTCAAATAAGGCCGCTCCCAACTTATATACACACTATTGGTGGTAAGACTATCCATGTTTACGACATTTATAGGTGCACATTGCGGTGCCTCCATTATGGGAAAGAAACAGTTATGAAATACTTCTGAGATGTGGTTAACCACTGTATCCGTATATATATATACCCATCTAGTATAGTGAGATGTATCTGACCAAATATGTGGAACAATCAAAGTGTTTGTGTATGGACATTCCAACTCAAAAAAAGATTGAGAACCAGTGCTTGGTAAATAATAATGTGGACGTATTCCATTCCAATTGGTTCCTATGTAAAAAGTATCTTCTACTGCAATAGGGGTATTGAAGTAGGCTTCGTGTATTTCAACAATATTTGAGTCGGGTATTGTAAGTGTTTCACCCTGAATAGTTGTTGGTAAATTGCCATAAAGATCAAATAATGATCCTTCCCAGTACTCATCGTGTACATCGTAAGCAATATATTTTTTCTCAGCATCAGTTACATTGCGGTGCGTCCATTCGGCCGAATCTAGTACTACAAATGTATTATTTATTTTTTTGTAAAGATAAAAATAACATCCATTGGGATTGTAGCATCCTAGTGTAGTACCGGCTATGCCAAATATTTGCCTACGTATAGTATCGGTAAAAACTTGTAGTGTTAATATTTTGTCGATCGTATCTAAAAGCACCGGCTTTCCATCAGGACCTTCTACATATTTACTTATCCATTCAAGTCTAAGAACACCTGTATTATGATCAAATACTGTATCGGGATAATCACTATAATTGCAAGGATATGTCCAATGATACCTTTCGTCGAAACAATAAATTGTATCTTGTGCTCTTAATTGCACCGATATTGCAAATATAAACAGTATACTTATTATCGCTATTTTGTGTTTTAATAATTTTGTATTCATAATATCTTATTTTATAGTTTATAAAATCAATGACATTCTAATGATAAATTCCGCTGTGAAGAGGTAGATATAGGAGGAATATCAGGGCAATTATATTGTATAACTGTCATATTCAACGGAACATAATATTCTTCTACCGGAACAATATCCATCTTTTCAATATCAACATTATTTTTTCCCATACAGTTAGGAGTGTTATACAATACATTTCTTGCATAAAATCCGGGTGTTAACCCCGTTATGCCTATAGCTATATATTCATCATCACTATACATATCAAATGAATATAAATGCCAATTGGGGTGGTACTCCCATCTTGTTGTATAATTCTGTGTAGGATAAGGATCGATGGTATAAATTCTTGTCGTAGGATGGTCGGTTGATAATTGCAGTAGCAATACCTTTCCCGTTTCGGGAACATAATGCAACTCGTATGGCTGTGTTTTTTCGCCGGGCGATGGTATAAATTGTGCTGCCATCATTTCCATATTGCTTGTATTGAATGTTCGTATAATTGTCCCTTCAACACCATTTATATATCCGAATGTTGAGGTTATAAAGCGATCGCTTCCTTCAATTTGTGTGCCGTAAACAAATGTAGAAGGTTCAGTGTGGTTAAAAGTAACCCTATACAAATAATCTCTTTCTGTCGATTGGATATTATATTTTCTTAGTTTGCGAAAACAGATAGAATTAGATGTAGGTGAATTAAAATCGCCACCAACCAATACTGCATGATTGGCTGTTTCGATAATATCATGATAATATTCCGAAGTAAATGTTTCTACATCAACACTAAAACCATTACTTACATCTATTATTGCAAAAAAATCAAGTCCGCTATGACATGGCTGGTTGGATTGGTCGCATAAAAAAGATTCTCCAATAGCCATAACATAGATATTACCTTGTGTATCTTTGTATGCAATCATCTTTTTCAGCTTATTATGATCTCTATTTTCCACCTCAAATTTACAGTAGTTTACTGTAGTATTAACGCCATTATTGTTATTGTTAAGAAAAGGACTAATATCAAAGTATCCTACTACAGCCAGTTCTCTTGAATCATATATATTAGATGCGTCCGGCATTTCTCCGCAATAATACACCGTATTATCTATAATCTCAAAATCATAAACATGCTGACGTTGTGGCAATTCTATTGTATCGGCAGTTAAGCTACCTTGCTGCATCACAACAAATACTCCATTAAAATTATGCTCATAGTAAGCCACTATCGTGGTCTCGTTTACACTCC
>JAGCLZ010000070.1 GCA_017646685.1 Bacteroidales bacterium
AGAACGTTGCGATTAAGAAAGTAAAGAGCAATGCCTAAGCATTAGCTCTTTCGAGCGATAGCAACATCGACGAAGTCAGTATTCCGTAAATCACTTGCAAAGCAATTTTTAGAAATTGCCTTAAGACGGTGATATTAATGTTGTTTTACTGCGATGTTGTGGCTTATCACAATGTCGAAATGTGCCGTGTCTACAAGGGGAGCAAAGCCCAATGCCGTGATTGCCGCCTTGTTGGGATATAGGTCGTGGCCGAAATTGTCGAGTAGGATTTTCCAAACCAGCTCTGTGCAATATATTTCGGAGCTGTCGTTGAGGTCGAAACTATTGTCGAAAGGCATCTGTGCATCGAGGTATCGTTTTGCTTGTGTGGCAATAAGTTGTGTGGGGTGTGAGGTTGTGTCTTTAAAGCGTACCACTATTATGCTGTTTTCTTTGCTTTCGCTTGTAAACCTTTTTAGGCTGCAACTTTGCACCCCGTCTATGTCAGACAGTGTGCTCGATACCGAGTGTATAACCGTGGGGCCGTCTAGGGCAGTGGTGTTGCACACTATTCCGCAGTGCGACACATTGTAGGGTTCGTCCAATAGTTCTGTTATTTTGTTGCTTACAAAGCCAAAACCTTTTCTTATTATTATGTCGCCATCGCGTAGCATGGCCACTTCGTCGGAGGAAAGGTAGTCGGTGTGGTATTTGACACTACTATTGTTGTAGCTACCTATGACAAGGTATGCTGCAACCAAAGCAATGGATAGTAGTACCAGCGGTAGTATAAATTTGCTCTTTTTCAATAGTGTATATTGTTATTCTGCACCGTCGTGCAATAGTGCCGATGTGCAACTCTCCTTGGTTTGATGAACCAGCCATTGGTTGCCCACCTTCTTCATGGTCAATACGTTGTCGTCAATAAGCACATTGTCTTGGTGTGCTCTGTATTCAACATTGGCGGTGCTATCGCTGGTTACTTCTACATTTAGTATGGATATATTTACGTTGTTGATTGTTCGTTCCACGGTATCGGGGTTTGACGATTTGTACACTTCTTCCAATATGTCGATTAGTTTTTTAGTGTCGTTGTCCGAATACTTGTATGCCTCGGCAAAGTCGTCTTTGTTGATAGCATCTAAGTAACCAAGTGCCGACTTCTCGATTTTTTTCTTTTCGATTATGCTGCATGATGTTATTGATGTCATGAGGCATAGTGTAAAAAATAGTATCAAATGTCTTTTCATAATACCTAATACCTTAATAATTCGGGTGCAAAGATATGACTTTTTTTGCGATATTACGGCCTATGTATTTGCCGATTTAACATTTGGAGAGCCTTTATGGTTCTTGCCGGTAGTAATAACATATTGTTTTACAAATTATCTTTTCTTTTTTTATATCAATGTATTAAAAGATGTAAATTGTAGTTGGCTTAACATATAGAACTCCCGATTTAAAGCAAATTAAAAGATTTTGGCAGTGCAAAAGATCCGGCATTGCCGTTGTGGATCGATATTTTGAGTAAAAAATCGTCTATTTGCCAAAATTGTTTGTTGTTATAGAATTAGAGGCAACTTCTAAAAAAAACATGTTCCATGAAACATACTAATGACGATAAAAGAGCTTTTGCATAGTTGACTTCGTTGATGTTTCTATCGCTCTAACGAGCTAATGCAGAGGCATTGCTCTATGCTCGCTTAATAGCAACATTGTGTTTTTGCCGAAATTTTTCTGTTTCTTTTTCAAACGCATAGCCAGCTATACCGAATCAGAAGAAGTAGAAATATTCCTAAGAAAATTCCACAAATCACCTGCAAAGCAATTTTTTGTAATTGCCTATGAATGATTAATTGACAAAAAATGTGTATTTTTGCATACTTAAAACTAATAGAATATGAGGCTATATGATATTGTAATACAGTTGAAAACCTTCTTTAAGAGTAGAAGCTTTTTATCCAACATCATACTTATAAACGTTGTTGTATGGTTGGCGACGCTTGTTTTTGGCGTTGTTGAATTTTTATTTTCCATGGGCGATGGTGCTATGGATGGTTATGTTTATGACTATTTTGCATTGTCGTCCGATTGGGGTTCGCTATTTAGGAAGCCATGGACATTGATTACGTATATGTTTTTGCATGCCAATGTGTTTCATCTTCTCTTTAATATGCTTATGTTATATGTTGGAGGAATATTGTTTTCGCAATACTTGGGTCAACGCAAACTTGTAGTTAGCTACTTTTCAAGTGGTGTGGTAGGCGGTTTGCTGTATTTGCTGGCATGGAATTTCTTCCCGGCTTTTTCGTCGTCGACCTCTGTTGCAGTGGGGGCCTCGGCAGCGGTGATGGGCATATTTGTTGCAGTGGCTACATATATTCCCAACTATACTGTAAATGTGCTACTGATAGGCAATACCAAATTGAAATATCTGGCTATTGCTTTTGTACTTATAGACATGCTGAGCATAAACCGAGGCAATGCCGGTGGCCATATAGCACATTTGGGTGGTGCTTTGTATGGGTTCCTTTCGATATACCTTCCGCGACACATCCATTTCAACCATACGCACAACGGTTTCAAAAAGGTGGTGAAGAACGAAAAGAAAACTGTACACCAACGTCCCGTTTCGGACGAGGAGTATAACCGTCGGAGGGCTGAAGAGCAAAAACGAATTGACGAGATATTGGACAAAATATCCAAATACGGCTATGACAAACTGTCGAAGGAAGAGAAAGAATTCCTATTTAAATCATCAAAAAAATAATACCCTATATGAAAAAACTACTCACATCAATAGTTCTTATACTAAATCTGATAATGGCGATGCTTTTTATTGTGTCGACGTTGGCGGGCTTTGTTAAGCCATCGGTATTCGTATGGGTATCGTTGTTGAGCTATGGATATGTGCCATTATTTGTTATAAATGTTTGTTTTGTATTGTTTTGGCTCTTCTTTTCGAGCAAGTATTTCCTTATATCGCTCATAGCTATAGCTATACGTTACAGCTTTTTGCCACTGTACTACCAAACGTCGGGCAATGATGTAAATACCGATGAAGGCAATTTTTCGGTTATGTCGTTTAATGTTCATAAGTTTACCGAAGAGGATAATGCCACCCTTGCCACTATAGATGTTGTACGTAAGGATAAGCCCGATGTGATTTGTTTTCAAGAGTTTCACCCCAAGCCCGGTAAGGTAAACATCTATGATTCCATTCGTAAGGAAGGCTATGCCTACAATCATAGCCATGTGCGCAAGAATAAGTTGCCACGTGGTACTTCGGTATTCTCAAAGTATCCTATTGTAGCAAGTGGAAAGGTGGATTCCACCAGAAATATTTATGTGGATATAAAATTGCCTACCGATACTATAAGGGTATATAATGTGCATTTTTCGTCGTACAGGTTGGACGAAGAGGATAGAGACGAGATAGACCGCATAAAGCATGGCGATGTTACGGAGACCAGCATAAAGACATTGGATAAGTTTAAGACCACAGCACTAAAGCATGAGAAGGAGTTGGACAAATTGATTATGCATATAGAGGGGTCGCCGTATAGGACTGTGATGTGTGGCGACCTTAATGACACTCCGGCTTCGTATGCCTACCAGCAGTTGAAGGAGATATATAACGATGCGTATGTGGAGCAAGGTAGTGGACTGAGTGTAACCTATGATGGTATGTTTCCTGCTTTCAGAATAGACTATGTGTTGGTAGACAAAGCTTTTATTGTTGATTCGTACAAGAGGATGAAGAGCGATATATCTGACCATTATCCGCTTATAGTATCATTCAAAACCGTTGAACAATGAAAACATCGGAGCGATACAGCAGGGTGATAGAATACTTTGAGAAGGAACGCCCCATTGCCAACAGCGAGCTTAACTACAACAATCCGTTTGAGCTACTGGTGGCCGTTATACTTTCGGCACAGTGTACCGACAAGCGTGTGAATATGGTTACCCCACCGCTGTTTGAGGCTTATCCCGATGCTCGGGCTATGGCAAAGGCATCGGTAGAAGATATTTATGGCTACATCAAATCGGTGTCGTACCCCAACAACAAGAGTAGGCATTTGGCTGCTATGGCTCGTACTTTGGTGGAAATGTTTGATGGTGTGGTGCCTTCGGATGTAGATGATTTGCAAAAGCTGCAAGGGGTAGGGCGTAAGACGGCCAATGTTATTGCATCGGTTATCTTTAACAAGCCTACGATGGCGGTGGACACTCATGTGTTTAGGGTGGCTAATCGAATTGGGCTTACCACCAACTCCAAAACTCCGTTGCAAACAGAAATGGTCTTGACCAAGAACATACCGGAGGAAAAAATACCTATAGCCCACCATTGGCTTATACTGCATGGCAGGTATGTGTGTATTGCTCGTAAGCCTAAATGCCACGAATGTGGTATTGCCGAGGTGTGTAGGTACTTTGATTCGAAGATGAAAAAAGATAAACAATAATATAATAAGACTATCGCTGATGGAACAATTGATAAAATACTTTCCCAATCTTACCGACTTGCAGAAACAGCAATACGAGGCGTTGCCCTCGCTATATGCCGAATGGAACGAGAAGATAAACGTTATCTCGCGCAAGGATATTGACAACCTTTACGAGCGCCATGTGGTTCATTCGTTGGGTATTGTGAAGGTTATGCCTTTTGTGGATGGTGCCGCTGTGCTTGATGTAGGTACCGGTGGTGGTTTTCCGGGAATACCGTTGGCTATAATGTTTCCCAATGTGAAGTTTACCCTTGTAGACTCTATAGGCAAAAAGATAAAGGTGGTAAATGCCGTTGCCGAGGCCTTGCAGCTGAAGAATGTGGAAGCCTATCAAACTCGTGCCGAGCAGGTGAAAAAGCACTACGACTTTGTGGTATGTAGGGCAGTAACAGATATGAACGACTTTGCACGATGGGTACAAGGAAAGATATTGCCTACAAACCGTCATGGATTGCAGAACGGGATATTGGCACTGAAAGGTGGCGACCTTGATGAAGAGCTTAAAAGTTTTGGCAACAAAGCAACGGTGTACCCGTTGAGCAAATATTTTGACGAAGAGTTTTATGAAACCAAGAAGGTGGTACACCTAACTTTTCAACGCTAGTGCTCAAATTGAGATACGTCTATGCCTATGTATAATCATATATCGGTGGCTGTGCCTGCACTTGACGAGATGGTGGCAATGCCTAAACTGATAGACTGTTTGCGGAAGCAAAGTTTTGATAGGTTTGCCCTATATGTGTGTGTAAACAACCCCGACGACTGGTGGAACGATAGCGGTAAGGTTGCAGTGGCCCGGGCCAATATGGCACTGATGGACTACCTCAATGCCATAGACGATATGGACGTTGCGGTTATAGACTGTTGCAGCAAAGGCAAAGGCTGGGTAGGCAAAAGGCGTGGTGTAGGTTGGGCAAGGAAAATGCTGTTTGATAGGATTGTGGCCGAGCGTGGTAGTCACGAGCTTGTTGTAAGTATGGATGCCGACACTGTTTTTGGAGCCAACTATTTGCAGTCGGTTATTGATATGATGAATGCCGATACCTCACTTTCGGCACTAGCAGTGCCGTACTATCATCAGTTGGAAGGTGGCGACGACGAATGCAGAGCAATACTACGATACGAAATATATATGCGCTACTATCTGCTTCAGCTTATTAGGATAGGTAGCCCATACGCTTTTACGGCTTTGGGGTCGGCAATGGTGTTTTCGGCCAAAGCCTATGGCAGTGTAGGAGGGATAACCCCTCTGCAAGGGGGCGAAGATTTCTATCTTATGCAGAAGTTTGTAAAAACGGGCAGGGTTTCGATATACAATTCGAGGTGTGTTTACCCTTCGGCAAGGGTGAGTGATAGGGTGCCTTTTGGTACCGGGCCGGCGGTATGCAAATCGCTAGAGGAGCAGGAGCGCTCATATCCGTTCTATCCAACGGCTGTTTTTGACAGGGTGGGGCAGACGTTTGCTGCATTTGATGGACTATATACTGCCGACAACGACACGCCAATGACTGATTTTTTGCAACAACAGCTTAAGACTACCAATCTATGGCAGCCACTGAGGGCAAACTATAAGCGGAAAGAACTATTTGTAAGGGCATGTGCCGAGCGTGTAGATGGGTTGAGGATACTGCAGTATTTAAAGCAGCAGTATACCGGATACTATTCGGCCGAAAGAAGTTCTACTCCTCACCTGATAGACTTTTGTAGGGCTGAGGGTATAGAAATAGATGACGATTTTACGTTCCATACAGCACCTATAGCAACTATCAATCGTCTGCGTGATGACTTGTTTGACAGAGAAATGTTGCTTAGAAAGAATAAAGGATAATAAAAGCGGTTCTACGCAATTGCGTAGAACCGCTTTTGTATTTGTAACTATTGTACTGTTTACTAATTATTCAACTATTGATGTTTCGGCACATTGCAATATCTCGCGGGTGTCTTTGTTGGAGATAAAAGCTACAATATGGCAGTTTTCGGCCACATATTCTTGGGGCAATGTGTAGGTAAAAGCACCCATTCGGCATGTGCCTTGGTTGCCGTCGGCATCAATGTCGGCACCCCAAAGGTCGGTGATAACATCGCGTAGCACATGGTTGAACACATAATTTTCGTCGTTACCTTCCGGTGTAGTTTGCTTACCTACGATGCCATCTTCCATAACAAGTAGGGTAATGGTAAGAGGTGCGGTTATGTTTTCAACAAACTCGATATTAGGAAATATGGTAACGCCACGAGAGGCAGCATCATATTCTGTTGTTATATTCATAGCTATATCGGCAGGTAGGCCTATGGCATTTTCCACACCTGCTGCTATACCACCTACAGCGGTGATAATGTTCCAAGCGTTGCCGGTCTTGCTACGGTTTATCATTATCGAAGGGTATGCTTCGATACCGAAATAGTTGTTCCACTCATCGCCGTCGGTAGTGCGTAGGTCGGCAAACCCATTCCATGGACGCGCCAAAGCACCGGCATGGATACTTACAGCCACTACATCATGACCGTATGTGTTTTGCAGTGCTGATATTGCTACATCGGCCGATGGACAGTTTACGCATCGTACACCGGTATATTTTTCAACAAATACACGCTTGGTGTGGTCGGCCACCGGTTGACCTTCGTACCATGAGCCACTGCTACCGGCAAATATAAGGTAATCGCCTTCTTCTATTTTGTCGCAGCCGGCAAAAGCTACTATGGTAGCAAATATAATGGCTGTTATATTTAATAATCTCTTCATTTTGTCAATATGTTTGGTTTATTAAAAACTGCTAGTAAGTGAAATCATTAAACCATTGCTGGCCGGTACTTCGCGACATACACCGCCTATACACAACAAACCTTTGCGTTGTTTGCCATAGCCTATTTGTAGGCGAGTAGTATTGTGGGTGTATCCTACCGACACGTTATAGTAGTGTTCTTTGCTACCATTGTAATTGTATTGGTCGGAAACCGAAAGGAAGAATGCCGAAGTGAAGTTCCATTCCACCAACGCCATCAGCCAATCGCCACTACGTTTGTCTTCGTCGAAGTATTCGATATTGCTCTTGAGCCATTGTAGTTCGCCACGCAACACATTCTTCGAGTTCATTTTATATGTATAGTCGGCTACCACAACATTGTTGTAATGTATATCGCCATGCTCGTTCTCCATTATGGGGTTGAACGCAATGTAGGCGTAAGTAAGTGCAAGTTTGGATTTCTTAGACAATTTTTTGCTTATCTCTACATTGAAATCTTGGTAGTAAAGTTCATCGCCAACTTTGAAGAAGTTGGAGGTATAACCATTGGTTCCCATCTCGCCTATAGTGGTAGAACCTTCCAATGGTTGCTTATCTATCGACATTATTTGCGAGTAGTTCATCTTAAGAGTTGTACCGTATTTGCCACCAAGCAAAGTGCCTTTCTTTATTGAATAAGTAACGTCGGCTTGTATGCCCATCTCGCCGTTTACTTGAGTAATGGCGGGGTATAGAGCCATAAGGGCATAGGTATGTTGTTTGCTCATAGCCGGAATATAGTTGATGTAAAGCATTTCGCCAGCCAATGATCGTTCCGATTTGAATCCCATATTGTCTATTCGTTTGGCTTGCAAGTTTATGCCTAATCCTTTTTGAGAATAAGATGCCGATACAAATAGGGCGTTGCCACCTTTATAGATATAGTTGTTTAGCACATTTGGGTCTTGACTTTTGATAGCATATTCTGCTTGCAATCCCCAATTGCCATGGGCCAAGTCCATTCTGAATGATCCTGCACCTACATTAAGCGGCAGGTTTAGCTTGAAACCATCGGTAGGGGCCAATATTGTTTGGTCTTCTTCGTACTTACTTACAAAACCTGCACCTAATGTTACTCGGGTCTTGCTCTCTTCGAACTTCTTTATGATTGAGTTTAAAGAAAATTCTCCATCAATACCTCTTACCAATCCTTTGCCATAGTCCCAATAGTAGCGTTGTTTTCCCACCATTGTTTTGATGATAATGCCGTCCATTGGACGTATTTTTACATTTACCCCCATCATTGCATTATCAAGGCCAAGGTTGCGGTCTTCGTAAGATCGGAATATAAGTCCGCTACCATATTGTTCGTAAAAGTTTCCGGCAGTTATTTCAAACATATCGCCTTGATAGCTCATAAATTTGTTGGCGATACCGGCACCCTTATATTGAGAGTTGAATCCTAAAAGAGGGTCGAGGTACGACTCGAAGCGTATACCGGCCGAAAAACCTCCATTGGTGTATAGAAGGTTGGCAAATACGTTTGACAATAACTTTTGTGGTACATCTTCGGCACCTATTGACGAATCTTGACGCGAGAGTTGTGCATCTATTTGGAAGTTGCCGGTAACTTGTCCTCCACCAAGGTTTTGAGCTTGTAGCTCTATGGTTACAGCCACTACCAGCAACAGCAAAAATAATCTCTTCATATTATTCTATTTATGTTTATTTGCTTTCCGAGATGTCTTCTCCGTTCATTACTTTTTTTACTAGCTCGATAAGTTCCTCTTCGCTACCTTCAACAAAGGATGTGTGTTGCCATACAATTTCGCCGTTGCCGTTGATTATAAAAGTATGAGGAACATTTACTACATTCATGGCACGTTTTAGGTCTTGGTTTTGGTCGATATATACTTCGTATTCCCAACCACTACCGTTAACCAATGGCTTAACACGCGATGCACCTCTGGCATCGTCAATGCTTACAGCAATTATCTTAACCCCTGTTTCTTCTTGCCATTCTTCGTACACTTCTTTTATAGTGTTGAGTTCTCTTAAACATGGTTTGCACCATGTGGCCCAAAACGATAGTATATAAGGTTTTCCATCGTTGTTGAACGCAGATGTTTGAACTGTTTTTCCATCTAATGTTTTTACCGATATGTTGTCGGGTAAAACGCTTTTCTTTGCTTCTTGTGCAAATACTCCTATTGATAAAAATAGAGCTAATGCACTTACTAATAACTTCTTCATCATTTTTAGTATTAAGTTGATTAATATTCGATTATTTTTATTTCTCCCGTGTTGCTATATCGTGTATAAGCAATTGGAGTGATTGTTTGTATTGGTTATTTGGTAGACAATCGAGTAGTGTGTATGCCTTGTTGATATACATATCTATGGTTTCTTTGGCTTTGGCTATTCCTCCCAATTCGGTTATTGTATCTATTATATTGTCTACTTCTTGTTGTGTTATAGTTTCTTTATGGTATAAGTCTCTTATTTCGGCTCTTTGTTTTTCAGTGGCGTTGTTTAGACCCAATATTAGAGGAAGTGTTATTTTCTGTTCACGAATATCGTTGCCGTATGTTTTTCCGGTGTTCAATTCTTTGGAATAGTCGAGAATGTCGTCTTGTATTTGGAATGCGATACCCAAACATTCGCCAAAGAGTGTCATTGTTTTTATTTCTTCTTCGGTTGCATTGCCTGCAATAGCACCTATCTTGCAACATGCCGAAAACAATACAGCAGTTTTTTTGCGTATCACTTCGTAGTATCTATCTTCCGTAAGGTTGTATTCGCGAGCATTCTCTTGCTGTAGCAGTTCACCTTCGCCCATTTCTTGAGCTACAGAACTTATGGTTTTCAATATTTCTTTGTCGTCGATTTCAACCAATATATTTAATGCCTTTGCATAGAGGTAATCACCAACAAGTACTGCCAATTTGTTGCCCCAAATACTGTTTAAGGTTTGTTTGCCACGTCGTAGTAGGGATTCATCCACTACATCATCGTGGATTAGAGTTGTTATGTGCAATGTTTCTATGGCCAATGCGGCACGTACAGCTTTGTCGGACGTTTTGTTGAAGGCACCGGATATAAGTAACAATAAAATAGGGCGTAGCTGTTTGCCACGTGTTTGCCCTATATGAGAAACCATGGTATCCAGTAGCTTTATACCACTGTCAGACAACCCTTCATATTGTAGGTTAAATTCCTTTAGGGAATCTTCGATTGGTTTTATTATTTCGTATCTCAATGCCATTTCACTATTTTATTCACCCCAACTAGTTCCATCAAAACAGTGGGTACAAATCTTTTCTTTAGGAAGACCTATTGCTTTTACTATTGTAGGTAATGTATTGAATTTTAAAGAATCGACACCTAAATGTTTACGTAGAACCTCAACCATATTGGCGTATTCTTTTGACGTTTCGTCCATATATTTATCAAGTTTTTTTGCACTATCGCCTTCCAGTTCTTTAATAACTCTACGGGTAATTAGTTCCATCTCATTCTTTGATGCTGTAAAGTTCAAGTAGTTGCAACTACATACTAATGGAGGACAACTAATACGTACATGTACTTCTTTTGCACCATATTCATATAGCATTTTCACATTGTCGCGAAGTTGTGTGCCTCTTACTATCGAGTCGTCGCAGAATACAGCACGTTTGCCGGAAAGTATTGCTTTGTTGGGTAGAAGTTTCATTTTGGCCACATGTTCACGTTCTTCTTGGCTTATAGGCATGAAACTTCTTGACCAAGTTGGCGTGTATTTTACCACACCACGTTGGTACGGTATTCCTTTTCCGGCAGCATAACCTAGAGCCATACCTATACCGGAATCTGGTATAGCCGATACAAAGTCGGCTTCAACATCATCGTTAAGTCCAAGTTCATATCCACCTTTGTAACGAACATCCTCGGCATTGATTCCCTCGTAGTCCACGCATGGAAATCCGTAATATATCCATAAGAAAGAGCATATCTGCATCTTGTCTATAGGAGCAAGCAACTGTGTTATTCCCAAAGGTGTTATTTTTATGATTTCGCCGGGAGCAACGAATCGTTCTGTAATATAATCTAGATTTATATAGCTGTGGCTTTCCATTGCCACTGCATATCCATCGTCGTTTTTACCGATAGCAATTGGGGTACGTCCGTATAAATCTCTTGCTGCAATAATACCGTCTTCGGTAAGTATGAGCATTGAACATGAACCTTTTATTCGTTTGAACACATTTTTTATACCATCAATGAAATCGGATCCTTGTGTTATCATCAGTGCAACCAACTCGGTAGGGTTGGTCATTCCGGAACTTAGTTCAGTGAATTGTTGGTTCCTTTCTAAGCATTCTTTTTCCAGTTCGGCAATGTTGTTTATTCTGCCTACTGTAACGATGGCAAAGCGACCTAGATGTGAATTTACAACTATAGGCTGAGAATCGGTATCGCTGATAACTCCTAATCCATATTTTCCTTTGAATTTACCTAATTCGTCATTGAATTTGGTTCTGAAGTATGAATTTTGAATATTGTGTATAGAACGATAGAAAATACCATCGTCAATTGTTACCAATCCACCTCTTTTTGTACCTAGATGTGAATGATAATCTGTTCCGTAGAATAAGTCTGTAGAGCACGAGCGTTTGGAAACTATACCAAAAAAACCTCCCATAGTATTGTTATTTAATATATTATGAATATTATAAGTGTGTGTTTTATTTTGCAAATATACGCATTTCTAGCATATATATGAAGGCTTGTAGATAAAAAAATAAAAAAAGGAAGACATTTGCCTTCCTTTTTTTATTTTATGTAGGTATATCTCGCTATTTTATTACTTCGATTACCCCGTTTCGTTGGATGTTTCCTAAGTAACCTTTTCCAACAAATCTGTAGAAGTAAGTACCCGCAGGAGCATTGTCGGCACCCGGATCCCAAAATTCATCTTTGCTAGAGATATTTTCTTTGTGGAATACTCTCTTACCCCAACGGTCGAAGATAGACAATTCGTTAGTTGGATAGCCTAATCCATCAACAAGGTTTATTATTTCAAACACATCATTGATACCATCGCCATTAGGAGTTACAACGTTAGGGAATTGCAAGAAGTCATTTACCAATACAAGGCTGCTTTCGGTAGTATCGGCACATGTGATATAGTTTCCGCTAGGTGCCAAGTTTTTGGTAAGTGCTACCAATTCGATGTTGTATTTACCGGCTATACTTTGGTCGTCGAACGCTTTGAATGTGTATAGAGGTTCTTCTTCTTTGAGTGTTGTTACCGAGTGTGTGATATCTTTGTCATATTGTATTTTCCAATAGTATATATTGTCAGAATTGTGTGGCATTGTCAAGTTCTTAAACTGTACATCCGGATGAAGAACAGTTGGAGTTTCTGGTTCCCAAGAAAATTTAGCTTTAGGACTAGAAAATACCGAAACAAAGTCATCATATTTTATAGAGTCTATGCATCCTCTTTCGGATGTTGCATAGTAGTAAAAGTCGTAGTTTCCTGCATAGTATGTGTGTCTTGGGCTAGCCTCGGTTGATGTGTGTCCATCGCCATATACCCAAAGGTGTTTAGCAGCGCCTACTGTGCGGTTTTCTATCTGTATATCCAATGGTTCACATCCTTCAACAAATGGAAGGCCAACAATATTGAAGTTAGGAATAGGTTTTGGTGCTACATCTATAATTTTGTCGTCTCGAGCCGAGCAACTGATTCCATGCATAGTGTTCGATACTTCAACTTCGTATGTTGTGGCTATACCACCGGTTTTAAGAGTCCATATTTTTTGTGTTGTTTCATATGTTGGAGACCACATATAAGAGTAGTTATATTTGTATGCTCTACCATCATCGGCATTCAAAAGGAATGATTCGTCGTCGCATACAGCAGTATCATTACCTAAGTTTGGACGAGGTTCCCATACAGTGGTAATACCAGTACAAGTATCCCATTGGCAGCCAAATTCGTCTATAATACTTACATTCAGTAGGAAATATCCTGCAGTGTCGGGCGTTGTTACTCTACCTTGTGTGCTACCTTCGGTTGATATTCTTACACCTGGAGTTCTTTCGGACCATAATACAGAGTCTATTCCCACATCGTATGTCCAATCCGAAGTATTGATATTACATAGCTCCATAGACCAACTGAATACCCAACCATTATCAGCACCCCATGTATCGCAGACCTCGATATTCCATTCACCGTTCAAATCACATCCTACAAGGTTGTCGAATCCTTGTGATGGTTTGTAAAAACCTAACTTATCTGCACGGTGGCTAGAGTCGGTAGTGTTACATGTAATTTCGCCTGGACCACTGCCTGATTGGTTGTATCCCGGAGGAAGAGTTGTACCGAAATTATGTGTTACCTGTACTTGTCCGGCATCATTTATAACGTATATTGCATTGCTGATATCGGCATCCATATTTCTATTTACGTCCCAATAGCCATAATCTCTATTGTTGGACCAACAATAGTTCCAACATACACCGGGGATGTTATACAGAGAGTCGCAATAACCTTCGGATCCACTACCATCGTATGTATGGTGATTGTTTCCTCCATAGGGTATTCCTAAGAATTTACCACCACCACCACCACCGGGGTTTTCCCATTCGTTAAGTACTTGGTTGAATCTTTCGACTGGTTTGTATTTAAGAACAGCCCTACCTTGCTCATCAGGACATACGATAGCAATCTCGATGTCTCCCATGAATTCGTGTTCCATATTTACGCATATAGCACAGATATCGGATGCAGATTGAATTTGTCTTCCGGAAGGGAATTCTGTGAAGTTTACCGGTGCATAGAAACATGGGTTATCGCAGTTTGGACCATCGGGCACAAACGTACGAGAATCGTTTTCTTTCATGGCTTCTTTTACGAATTCCAAGGGCTGAGTAATAATGGTAGCATCACTACCGGCACCTACCGATATGGTGGCATACGATGTGTTACAAATTGTAGGAAGGTCGAACAGTGTTTTTATAGGATTTCGTGCAATACGCACACGTGCAGTCATAGATTGTGTAGTTTGGCATCCGTTGGAGTCGGTAACAACCAAGAATAAATCATAGCCTTGCACAGAACCATAGGAATGTCTTACAATGTCGGCTCCCCAGTTGTTTACTGTATCGCCATCACCAAAGTTCCATTTAAAACGACAATATTCGTTTGATTGATGATAGTACAACCCATTTTCGGGAAATTCAGTAATTACCGGTATTGCAACTCTGTCACCATCACATAAGTCGAAACTTTGCCAATAGTTAGTGTCGAAAGTAGTAATTCCGGTTATAGAGTCGTATAGTGTGTCCAAGTCGAAACCGTTTGTTACTTTGTAAGGAATTTCTTCATCATCTACTACTTTATAGAATACAGAGTCCCAACGCAATACTATTTTCTGACAAGGTTTTGTGCAAATTACATTGGCTATAAAGCCCTTGGCTGTGTCTGCTCCGTTAGATCTGAAACGTATTGTCAGGCAGTCTCCGGTTGCATAAAAAATTTCAGACATGGCAGAGTTGCTGTTGTTTCCTTTGTACAAAATAGGTGCAGATGTATTAGGACCATCGTGTACATACAAAGTGTCACTTGGATGAATATCAAAATCGTCAAATCTAAAACTTAAACGATTTGGGTGAGAGCAAATTGTATCATACAATGTTACCACATAATCCTCGTTACTTGCGTATGGACCTCCTGCAGCATCAGAGTCTGTAAGACGTAAACCTACAGTAGTTAAATATTTGGTTTGTCCGTTAAGTTCCGAAATCTTTTTTACTTCTTGGTTTTCTTGTGCAAACAAACTAAAGTTTGTCATGCACATCAACAAAACACCAAATAGAGCTAAAAATCTTTTCATTTTATTAATCTCCTATAATTTATTGCATGTTTTTTATTGTATTCTCAATATCGGTATTGTATTTATACGAATTATCAACTATGTGATGTATGGTTCTTATGCTTCGCAAAACCAAATACCTATTTGTAGTGTCCGATGTTTCGAAATACACTTCTCTGTCCCAATGTTGGTATTGATAACTATCGAAGTTGTATGCAAACACACTGAATGTATTTAAATCTATTTGTACTGTTTGCGGTAGCGCTACATTGGTTTGCTTGTTTACAACATCTGAGATTTGATAAACAATTGCACTATCGGGAAGTACATTCGTTTTGTAAAAAGCTGCCTGGGCATATCTACAGTAGTATTCCACTTTTTCGCTTGGCAAATCGTTGTAAACACTTGCCGAAAAATGTGGTGATACCAATTGTTGGCAGTTTTGTGCTGTTGCTGTCATTCCTAAACAGACAAACATGCAGATGAACAATAATTTCGACTCTTTCATAAATTTTCTATTTTAATATGTTAGACACTAATTTATTTCTATTTTTTTGTTTCTACTTAATATGACAGAGTTTTTGAAATATCGGTTGTTAAATAAGTGTTAAATCTTTATTTTCTCTCGAAAATATTTTCTTCAATTACTTATTTCTCCACAACTCGGTGCACAAAAATGCTACAGTAATTTGTATATTAAAGCAATATAAATCAAATTATTGTGGATATATTGTGCCCAAAAACCCAATATATAATTATCTGCAAAGATATATTTTTTTTGCCATTGCTACAAGTATTTTCTTTTATAGTTTACACAAGATTTCAACATTCTTTGTGCATTTCATCTTATATTTTTCTATTTAACTGAAAATTAGTCTTGTATTGTGATGTTTTTTAGTTGATGTTTTATATGTTATCCAATAGTATGTTATAAACTTATTTATAAGAAGGTTTTATTGGTTTTGTTATATAGGATAAAATATAATTGACCCATTGGATGAATTATATTTATTGCTGCATAACTTTCTGAGTATAAACTTAAAATAATTATTTGATATGCAAATTAAAAAAAGCAAACGATGAAATGAAATTTGTATCACGAGGGAGATTCGTTTACATCACGTAGTAGATGAACATAGATCGGGAGGAAAATTTATCTACATCACGATGTATTTTTGAGGGACTATATTGTCTGAAAATTGATGGTATATCATCACGCTCGTGACACCCTATTACGAAACAATTGACAATAGGGTATAAAAAAACATGTGAATATTATCAGGCAACTTATGAGAAATCCATGTTCTGAAATATTTCACTTCTACTTTGAATTAAGGTAACTTCTAAAAATTCCACGTTTCGGATAAACAAAAGAGTGTTCTTTGAAACTTTTGCGTGCTTTGACTTCGTCGATGTTGCTATCGCTCGAAATAGCTAATGCTTAGGCATTGCTCTTTACTCGCTTAATCGCAATGTTGTGTTTTTTTTACCGAAATCTTTCTATTTCTTTTTCAATCGCATAGCCCGCTATGCTCAATCAAAAAAAAGTAGAAATCTTTCTAGCAAAATTCCACAAATCACATGCAAAGCAGTGGTAGAAGTTGCCTTTAGAAATTGCATTAATTTATCCAATGTATTGCTAGTTTGTTTTCTATTTGAATGTTGTTGATTTTTACTTTGAGAATAAGTAAAATACATTGTCAATTTCTTGTTGTAGACATGTATTGTTATTCTCCGAATTATTGATGATGGAATACTAAGCTAATATTGCCCTTTGTATATATGCCGAAAAAGATGTATATTTGCAGTGTTATACAATAGTTGAATAATATATATAGATAGCATAATATCATGGGATTACAATGTGGAATAGTAGGACTTCCCAATGTTGGAAAGTCAACATTATTTAATTGTTTAAGCAATGCAAAGGCACAAGCTGCCAATTTTCCGTTTTGCACAATAGAGCCCAATGTAGGGGTTATTACCGTTCCGGACGAACGTTTGAACAAACTTGTAGAGATTGAAAATCCTCAGAGCGTGGTGCCTGCCACTGTGGAAATTGTGGATATAGCCGGATTGGTACGTGGTGCCAGCAAGGGCGAGGGATTGGGTAATAAATTTTTGTCTAATATACGTGAAACAGATGCCATTATTCATGTGCTTCGCTGTTTTGAAGATGATAATATTACTCACGTTGATGGTAATGTAAACCCCGTTCGTGATAAGGAAACTATTGATACAGAGTTGCAAATAAAAGACCTCGAGACTATAGAAAACCGTTTTGCCAAAGAGGAGAAGAAGGCCAAAACCAATTCCGACCAAAAGGCCAAAAAATTGGTTGAGGTTATGACACTTTACCGCGAAGCCTTGTTGCAAGGTAAGTCGGCACGTACAGTGGAACTCGATGATAGTCAACAAGAAGCTGCTAAGGATTTAATGTTGCTTACGGCAAAACCAATACTATATGTATGCAATGTGGATGAGAGTGCTGTGGTGAAAGGAAACAAATATGTTGATGCAGTACGCGAAGCCATAAAGGATGAGAATGCTGAACTTCTTGTGATAGGTGCAGGTATAGAGGCTGATATTGCAGAGTTGGAATCGTTTGAAGAAAAGCAGATGTTTTTGGAAGACCTCGGTTTGGAGGAATCGGGTGTAAACAGATTAATAAAGGCTGCCTATAAACTGCTGGATTTACAAACATTTCTTACTGCCGGACCTAAAGAAGTGCGTGCTTGGACTTTCCGCAAAGGCATGAAAGCTCCGCAAACTGCCGGCATCATACATAGCGACTTTGAGAAAGGATTTATACGTGCTGAGGTGATAAAATATGACGACTATGTTACACTTGGTTCCGAAGCAAAATGTAAGGAAATGGGTAAGATGAGTGTGGAAGGTAAAGAATATGTGGTACAAGATGGTGATATTATGCACTTCCGCTTCAATGTGTAACTAATCTAAAAGTTGCTGAGCATGAATTTTAGTATAGAGGCCGATTATAAACCCATGGGCGACCAACCCGAAGCCATACGTCAGTTGGTGGCGGGGGTAAGGAACAACCAAAAAGGGCAGGTGTTGCTAGGAGTAACAGGCTCCGGCAAGACCTTTACAGTGGCCAATGTGATTGCTCAGCTAAATAAACCTACGTTGGTGCTTAGCCACAACAAAACTTTGGCGGCACAACTTTATGGCGAGTTTAAGCAGTTTTTTCCTCACAATGCTGTGGAGTATTTCGTGTCATACTACGACTACTACCAGCCGGAGGCTTTTATTCCTTCGACCAATACATATATCGAGAAGGATTTGCAAATCAACGATGAGTTGGAAAAGTTGAGGATACGTGCTAGTTCGGCATTGCTATCGGGTAGGAGAGATGTGATAGTAGTATGCTCCGTATCGTGTATATATGGTATAGGTAATCCGGAGGAGTTTAAGAACGGGACTATTTATCTGAAGGTTGGAGATAGGATGGACCGCGATGCTTTTCTGCTACATCTTGTAGATTCGCTATATACCCGAAACGAGATAGATTTTATTAACGGCCGTTTTAGAGTGAAGGGTGATACTGTTGATGTATTTCCATCTTATGCCGATTTTTGCTATCGTATATCCTTTTGGGATGATGAGATAGATGGTTTACAGTCGTTCGATCCTCTTAGTGGAAGAACTATTGATACTATGGATGAGATTGTTATATATCCTGCCGGTAATTTCCTTACATCCAAAGAACGACTCAAAGAGGCTTTATTCAGTATCGAGAATGATATGTTTGAGCGTAGGGATATGTTTATAAATGAAGGTAGGCTTCTTGAGGCTAAGAGATTGGAGGAGAGGGTTAATTACGACTTGGAGATGATACGTGAGGTGGGTTATTGTAGTGGTATAGAAAACTATTCCCGTTATTTTGATGGGCGTAAGGAAGGATCGAGACCATTCTGCCTTATAGACTATTTTCCCGATGATTTCCTTATGGTTATCGATGAGAGCCATGTTACCATACCTCAAATACATGCAATGTATGGAGGCGATAGAAGTAGGAAGATGAACTTGGTGGAATATGGTTTTCGCTTACCATCGGCGTTGGACAATAGGCCACTTACTTTCGACGAGTTTTACAACTTAAGCAATCAAACAATATATATCAGCGCCACACCTGCCGACTATGAGTTGCAAGAAAGTGAAGGGGTGGTAGTGGAACAGGTGATACGTCCTACCGGGCTACTAGATCCTGTGGTAGAAGTGCGTCCGGCAACATCACAAGTCGATGATTTATTGGACGAGATTGAAGATGTAGTATCTTCTGGCGAGAGGGTGTTGGTGACTACCCTTACCAAACGTATGGCCGAGGAGTTTACCAAATATCTTGGTAATTTAGGAATACGTTCCAAATACATACATTCAGACGTTGATACATTGGAACGTGTTGAGATTATGCGAGATTTGCGCATGGGTGTGTTTGATGTGCTGGTGGGTGTTAATCTTCTAAGAGAGGGTTTGGATTTGCCGGAAGTGAGTTTAGTGGCTATACTTGATGCAGACAAAGAAGGTTTTCTTCGCAACGATAGAGCGTTGATACAGACCATAGGGCGTGCAGCTCGTAACGTGCATGGTAGGGCTATATTGTATGCCGATAAGATAACTGCATCCATGCAGAGGGCTATAGACGAAACCAATAGACATCGTGAGAAACAGATACGTTACAATCAGGAGCATGGTATAGTACCTAGGCAGATAGTAAAATCAACCGAGGCTATATTGGGGCAAACATCAGTGATAGACCTTGCAGCAGAGCAGAGTGCCGAATACTATGTTGCTTCTTCAACCACTACGTTCAAGGAACCGGAAGTGGAAAAGGTGTATCGTAGCAAAGAAGAGATAAAGAAAGCTCTCAACACTGCTCACCGCAATATGCAAAAGGCTGCCAAGGAGTTGGATTATATGGCTGCTGCCAAATATCGTGATGAGGTAAAATATTTGCAGCAGTTGCTAGAGAGTAGGTAAATGGGATATAATAACGATATAATATGTGAGGATAGCAGTATATGATGTATCGGTCGGAAAATACGCAACATGTGCAACGCAGTAAAAAAAAGCAACGATGGCAACGTATTGTTATGGTTGTTTTATTGTTTGTTGTTGGTAGTGTGGTTGCAATTGTTGTTATTAACAAAGAATCGACCGATGGATATACTAATATCGTGGAAAGTAGGGATGAAACCAATGCACGTATGAAAGCAAAGCATAGCTTGGATAACTATATTATTAGTAGTGATGAACCATTATCTTCACGTAAGTATCATAAGATATTCAACGATAATAACGATATACAACTTGCGGCAGCTCGGCTCAATGGTATTAGTAAGCCATTCTCTACAAGGGATGATTTTGTAAATCTACCACAACTTATGTATATAAACCATTGTTCGTTATATTATATAAATGAACTTACACATTCTTTGCCATATCTTGTACCATCGGCAAGAGTTTTGCTGGATGATATAGGACTCCTCTTTAGACGTAAAGTAAAAGAAAAATATGTCGATGCCGACTATCGTATTATAGTTACGAGTCTTTTGCGAACAGAGGAGGATATACGTAAATTGCGACGTCGAAACCGTAATGCCACAGAAAAATCATGCCATCGTTATGGTACCACATTTGATATTGCTTATGCTCGATTTGATAAAGGAGAAGGCCGTAGTGTAAACGAAACTATTCTTAAGCATATTCTTGCCGAAACGCTATATGAATTGCGTCAGCAAGGCAGATGTTTTGTTATATACGAACGTCGGCAACGTTGTTTTCACATCACTGTTCGTAAAGTAGATTATAAATTCACCTCAGTGCCTGATTGTATAGATATGATACATCGTTATGCTCTGATAGAGCGTGGAAATGGACATTTCCAAATAAGTGCATATCATCCGGATATTAATGTAGTATCATCGCATACTACAGAATCTAAATCGTCAGAAATCAAGAAAAAGGTTGTTATTTATGACAATTACGACACTTCTTCGCATGTGCCATTTCTGTAGATTATAATTAGTTTGCATTATAAATTATGGGTTATAAATCTTTGCATATTTAAATAAAAGTTGTATCTTTGCATGATGTACTTAAACACTGGTATATAATATAAGTGTCTGAATTATAAAAAACAAAAACATTTACAAATATGAAGAAACACATTTTATTTATTGCTATGGCAATATCGTTTATGGGACTTTTTGCCCAAGTAAGAATACCGGATGGTAATTTTTCGTTCGAATTGCCTAAAGGATGGAAATATCTTTCTACCAATAAGGTTGATAACAGAACTAAAGTGTACTTGTATTCGGCTCAAGAACTTGTGTCTGCACAAGGTGATACGACGTTGCCTTTCTTGAGAATATATGTACGAACAGCCACCAAAAATAAAACGGCTATGGAATTGAGTATAGATCGTTTTATGGAACAACCTTTCCAAACTATGGCTGAATACACATCTGGATTATTTCTCCCTACTCGTGATGCAATAGCATATTTAGGAGCCAATCGTGATGAAGTAGATGGTACTGAAAATCAATTCTATATACTTTATTTTATGCATAAAAATACAGCAATAGAATTTCGTTTGCAAACAACAAAAGAAACATTTGAACAAGTAAAGAACGAATTCGAAACCATACTGAAGTCTATAGTCGCTTACTAAATTATGGTATGTAGACTGTTTTTTTAAGAGGATAGTTGTTCTTGTATAGTATGCGAAGTTGAAAAGCTTCGCATTAATTTTTTATATGCATATGTAAACTTATATGATGGGTAATATTTTTACCTTTCTATGAAACATTGGGCGATATTTTACGTACAACGGTAAACGCTGAAATACTATATTTATACGAGAGAAAAGGATATGAAGAGACTGATAATATTTCTTACATTATGTTTGTCGGCTATCTATGCTATGGCTATTGCAGAGGGTGATACAAATTATATTGACTACTACCAGAAAGAGTACAATAAGGTATTTAGGGAGTATACCAACGACCCATCTTCTATAACAAATAAGTTGGCGATGTCTGAGTTTTATTCGGCAGAAAATAATCCGATGAGAAATTTGGCATTGGCTATGCGATATTTGCTTGAGGCAGAGGAAAAGTATTTGGCATTGGTTAATGATAATTCTCAGTATAAAGAGGTGAATAAGTTGATAAAGCAGAAGATTACAATTGCTTCGATACGAAAGTTGAAAACAAGGATAACTGATGATTTATATAACTGTATTGATAGTGAGAAGATACTATTTCATCAATGTGATGATTATATTGAAATTTTTGCATTCAGTAATCAAGCATTGGAAGCTTTGAAACATTACAAGGCAGAGTTGGCATACCGCAAAACAGAAGAACTTAACACTGTAGAGGCATATCTTGAATTTGTGAATAATTATGCCAACCACAAGAGAGCAAAGCAAGCTTTGAAAAAGGTGCAAGATTATATTATAGAGGATATAGATAATGCCGATACTGAAGAAAAAGTGGATAAGGCCTTGAAATCATATATCAACGACACTATACGTCGATATGCTGAAAAGAAAAAGGGTAAGATTGCTTACCGTACCACGTTGAAGATAAATACGGTGGAATCATATAAAGAATATTTGTCGCGTTATCCTTCGTCGGATGAGTATGTTATGGCTTTGGAGAGAATAGATGGCTTGTTGTATGATAAATTTGTAACACTATCTACACCAAGCGAATATGCTGCTTTTGCAATGTCATATTCTGATAGTCAATTATCTGAGCAAGCTGTGGATAGTATAGTGGTAATGATATTGAACGATAGGAGTATAGAGGCATTGGATGTGTATCTGAAAAACTTTACGATGGATTATCGATACAATGATGTGTTCCAAACATACTATCGTTGGCACACGGTGGAGGGTGGAGTAGCTCCTATAGAGTACTTTGCTACCGAATATCCCAACTATCCATTCTTATACTCGCTTTCAACGGACCTCGAAAACTCTCGTAAGATAGATGAGATGAATCTTATGGTTGATTTCGAGGAGAAAAATTTGCGAGAATATACTGATTTTATAAAACAGAATATGACTGTAGGTGTGGCATACGTAGCTTTACAACGTATGGTACAGGATATGATAAAGAAAAAACGATGGAACGATGCTGTGAGGAGGTTGCAGTCTGTATCAATATGTTTTGAAGATAATAATGTAAAGAACTATAATGACCTACTTACTATACTGAAAGATTCTGGAGATAAGAATCTGAAGTTAGAATCTACTTTTTCTCCAAAATTTGAAGTTAAAAATGTGGCTGTAACGTCGGATGGTACAACGATGTATTATACACAGCAGGATGTGTTTGGAGGTGTTACAAGGATAGCTAAAGCCAAAAACGTGAAAGGTAGGTGGGCTGAAGATAATACTGATGTAGTGTTTGGTAATATTGATAACAAAGGCTTGGCAGTATTTTCCTTGTTTGATGACGATACCAAAATGCTGATAGGTAAGGATGAAAATATTGCAATAGCTGAACTAGATGTAGTTACAAAACAATGGATGCTAACCTCTATAATGCCATATCCTATCAATACAGATGCTTATGATGGTGATGCTTTTATGTTGCCTGATGATTCTGGAATATTGTTTGTGAGCGACAGAAGGGGAGGTTTAAACCTACAACCTTCAAAAGCATACTTTCATGGTGATACTGCTTTGGCATCCGATATATACTTTGTACCTCGAAAACAAGTCTACGGATGGGGTGATGCCATAAACCTTGGACCTGCTATAAACACTATCTATAGTGAGAGGTCGCCGGTTATGAGCAAAGATATGAAAACTATATATTTTGTATCTGATGGTCATGGTGGATTGGGTTATTTGGATGTATATAAATCCACTCGACCCTCGGCAGATTCATGGAACAATTGGTCGGAACCGATGAATATTGGCAAGGTAGTAAATACAGGATTTTCAGAGTTGTCATTGGCATTGAGTCAAAACGAGGACTATCTCTATGTGATAACAGACAGAAATGGAAAATACGAAATGTTGGAGATGTCGCTCAACAACGATGATAATGTATTTGAAAAGGATATGAAGATATATTGTAACAATGACCTACAATTAGGTAGCAACAAGGCATCCTTTGTTGTAACCGACCTTGATGCAGGACTGCCGAAAGGTAACTATATGTTTTCTGATGATGAAAGGCAAGTGGAAATGAGGCTTTTTACTGGGAAAACATATATAATAAATTCATTGTTGCATGGTTATTATTCACCAATATGTGTTCTGAATGAATATTCGTTGGACAATGTGGAGATGGTATATCACAACATTGATGTGCTGAAAACTAATAAAACCACATTGCCTCTTGTATTAGTTGATTATTTGGGAAAAAATAGTGTTATGCTCGTTGATAAATCATATTATGAACTGAATAATATTGCTGATTTTATGAAGAATAATCCAAATTATACAGTGGAAATAATAAGTAATGTTGATATTGACGATGTAGAGAAGGCTTATAATCTTTCTCAAAGTAGAAGCCATGCAATAAAGAATTATCTTGTAAGTATAGGTGTTGATAAAGATAGGGTGATAGCATCGGGTTTTGCCAATACTGCCTATCTATCTGAATCGGACACCATATATCAAACAGAAATAAGGATTTGGTAGTTTATAAATTATCAAATTTATACGAAGTCTCAAATGTCGAATTATTATGTAATATATGCTGCATTATGAATTGATAACCGCATAATTATGTATTCAGTTTACACATTGAAATAAAATTGTTGGTTTCTTTTTGTAGAAAATACTCGTAAATTGCAGATAAATGTGTAATTTTGTCGCTCGGATTATTGTAATATAATAACATATTTACGTTATGGAACATTCATTCATTCAATTCGATGGAAAGAAAATACATTATCAAGACGAAGGGCGAGAATATGATAATGTAATAGTGCTCTTGCATGGATTTCTCAACTCCTTAGATGTATGGGCATCCTATGTCTATACTTATATGAGAGCATCAAGAGTTGTTGCCATCGATTTGCCTGGTCATGGATTGTCCGATACCTATGGTGAGGTGCATAGTATGGAGTTTATGGCTCGTGCAGTAAAAGCTGTGCTCGATAATTGTGGTATAACACATTGTGTGTTGGTGGGTCATTCGATGGGTGGATATGTCTCATTGGCGTTTGCTGATGCATACCCTTATATGCTCAAAGGTTTGGTATTGTTGCATTCACAAGCCCTTATGGATAATGATATGGTAAAGGAAAACCGTATGAAGGCTTGCAAGGCTGTACAAGATAATAGGTCGGCTTTTGTGGTAGGTTTTATACCTGAACTATTCGCAAAAGACAACCGTGATATGTTCAATAGAGAAATAAAAGATTTGCAAGAAGATAGTCTAAGAACTTCGGAAGAAGGTATTGTGGCGGCACAAAATGGAATGTTGGTCCGCCCAAGCAGAGTATATCTCCTTTCGGAGTTGGAATGTCCTATATTGTTTGTGTTTGGTAAGCATGATGGTCGTATTCCTTTAGAGTTAGGTTTGAGTCAAGCTATGCTACCAAAATATTCCGAAACAATTGTACTTGGCAATGCTTCGCATATGGGACATATTGAAGAAAGAAAATATTTGAAGATGAAGATTTACAATTTCCTACAGTCGTGTTATTTGATGTAGTGGTTTTCCTATAAGAGAAAGTTAATGATTATATATGATAATTTCGGTAGCAGTTAAATATTCTAGATGGATATAGTAACTGCTATTTTTGTATATACTATAAACAGCTTACCAAAACCTTGTCAATTCTCACACCGTCCATATCTATTATTTCCATGCGAAAATTTTGCCACTCTACCACCTGTCCTTCTTGTGGTATATTATGTGTTATGTCCATTATAAGTCCGCTGATGGTGTTGAATTTGCAGTCCTCGCTGAATAATTCCTCCTTGTCGAAGTATGCTAGGAAATCGTAGTAGCTGTAGCGTCCGTCTATTATATAGCTACCATCTTCACGTTCTATTATGTTACCGGTTTCGTTCTCGTCCAGCATTTCGCCTACAAGGGCTTCCATTATATCTTTCAAACTTACAATGCCTACCACACTGCCAAACTCGTCGATGATAAGTCCGCTCTTGATACGTTCACGTTTAAACTGTTCCAATGCACTATACACACTTATGCTTTCGGGAAAGTAGCTGGCCTTTGATAGTATGTCTTTTAGGCAAAAGTTGTTCTTGTTTATGGATGCAAATAAATGTTTGAGATGAACAAAGCCAACAATATTGTCCAAGTCTTTGTCTATAACCGGGTATGTGTTGTATACATTGGCTTCTATTTTCTTGTGTAGTAGTTGATTGTCCTCATTTATATCTAAGAAAATAATCTCGCTACGGTGTGTCATTATTGATGATATTTTTCGGTCGCTTAGATTGAAAGCTCTTTCCACAATATCGTGTTCCACTTCTTCGATTTCACCATCTTCGAGACTTTCTTTCATCATATTCTTAATTTCCTCTTCTGTAACAGGTGTATCTTTTACTTTGTTCAGTCCAAAAAGTCCTGCCACAAAACTGCTACTTTTGGCTAGTACCCATACCAATGGATAGCACATTTTGCTGAGTATCATCATTGGGCGAGCTATAAATTTGGCTATACTTTCGGCTTTGGATAGTCCCAAACGTTTGGGAAACAGTTCGCCAAATACGAGGGTGAGGTATGTGATAAATATTACTATTATGGTCTTGCTTATGCCGAAACTGTATGTTTCAAATGCTGGAAACCAATGACTGAGCACTTCTGATAGGCTTCCGGCAAAAGCCTCGCCCGAAAATAAACCGGTAAGGATACCTATCAGCGTTATTCCTATCTGTAAAGTGCTGAAAAAGTCATCGGGATTATTAGCAAGTTCCAACGCTTTTTGCGATTTTTTGTTACCTTGTCGGCTTTCGGTTTCCAATTTGCTTTTGCGTGCACTTACAACGGCCATTTCGCTCATGCTCAAAAAACCGTTGATTAATATAAGTATTGCTATTATTACTATTTCCATTACTGTCTTTTCTGTTTTATGCCATATAACTGAAACATCATTCTTTTATTGTATTCATAAGGCGTTAACTTTGCAGATTGAGGATTATCTAAATCAGTCAAACCTATTTTTGTGGTAAACAATGCTTGCCGATAGGGATGAAAAATGACTCGTAATGTAGGTTAAACTCCATCGTGATGTAGTTGGATTTTCCTCGTGATGTAAATCAATCTCCCTCGTGATGCAGATAAAAGAGATAAAAAATCTATCTCCGATATTGAATATGTGAAAAAAAAATCGTAAATTTGTATCTTCTTAAATTAGGTTGAATATAAATAAAATATTGATAGTCATGGCAAAAGAAGTAGATGAGGCACAAGCGTCGAAACTAGAAAAGTTGAAAATCCTACAAAGTACTTTGGATAAGATAGAAAAAAATTATGGCAAAGGAGCCATTATGAAGTTAGGTGATGCACCTATCGAGGAGTTGGAATGTATATCTACAGGTTCGGTAGGATTGGATATGGCATTGGGTGTAGGTGGATTTCCAAAAGGAAGAATTATAGAGATTTATGGTCCCGAATCGTCGGGTAAAACCACATTGGCCATACATGCAATAGCCGAGGCTCAGAAGAAAGGTGGTATAGCAGCTTTTATTGATGCTGAACATGCTTTTGATAGCTTCTATGCCAAATCATTGGGTGTAGATACTGACAATCTTCTTGTGTCGCAGCCCGATAATGGAGAGCAAGCGTTGGAGATTGCCGACAATCTTATACGTTCGGGTGCTATAGATATCATAGTTATAGACTCTGTAGCTGCCCTTACTCCTAAAAGTGAGATAGAAGGCGAAATGGGCGACTCTAAGATGGGACTTCAAGCACGCCTAATGTCGCAAGCCTTGAGAAAACTTACTGCCAACATCAGCAAAACAAAATGTTGCTGCATATTTATCAACCAATTGCGTGAAAAGATTGGTGTGATGTTTGGCAATCCCGAAACCACCACCGGTGGTAATGCATTGAAATTCTATGCTTCGGTGCGTGTGGATATTCGTCGAACACAAGCTATAAAAGATGGCGAAAACCACATAGGTAATCGTGTGAAGGTTAAGATAGTAAAAAACAAAGTAGCACCACCATTCCGTACAACCGAGTTTGACCTTATGTTTGGCGAGGGTATCTCGAAGACTGGTGAAATAGTGGATTTGTGTGTTGAACTTGGAATAATGAAGAAGAGCGGTTCGTGGTTCAGCTATGGCGACACTAAGTTGGGACAAGGTCGTGAGAGTGTGAAACAGATGATAAAAGACAATCCCGAATTGGCCGACGAATTGGAAGAAAAGCTAAGAGAGGCATTGAAAGAAGAAAATAAACAATAGTTTTCGAACAATTTTATGTCTGCACCGTATGATAGCAGGATTGGAACGCTACAACATAAAGATACTTATGGCTCTGCTAGAGTCTATAAAGGGAAGGAAAGACTTTTTCAAGTGGCTGTTGAACAATGGCTACCCGGAGTTGGCTGCCTTTTCCAATGCTGTACGTGGCGATGTGGATGCTATGTTGTGGCTCTTCAAGCATAAGCACGAATGGTTGGCCATACTTTCCAACGCCATTGATGGCGAGGATGAGGCTCGGACGTGGATAGCCAAAAATCTTACGGAGGTAAACATACGTATGGCGTTGGCTTGCCGAAAGGACGAGAAGGCCTTGCAGTGGCTTACTCAACGAGATTTGAGAATATTCCTAATGATGGCCAAGGAGATATACATAGTATTGGATACTCAGGCATTGGAAAATGTGTCGTGGTACAGATTAAAGTTCGGACAATAAAAACAACAATATATAGAAAAACTTAAAACAAGCAGTGATTGCTTGATACATAATAATTTTTATGGAAAATAGAAGAAATAACAATCGCCGTGATGGTGGAAATGAATTTAAGAAGAACAATGGCTTCAAGGGACGTAATGGTAATAGCCAAGGTGGTAGAAGAGCATCGGCAAAGCCATATCGCAAGGAAAGTTTCGCTGAGGAATCAGCCTACGACAGCAATTGGTTCGACATCGAGGTAGGTGAATCAAAACCTTTTGCTCCACGTTCACAATATGCCGAAGGTAGAGAAAAAAGAAAGTCCACTGCTCGTCCGTTTGCTCAGAAAGACAAAAAGTACAGCTCCGATAAGACTGTAGGTAAAAATACTTCCTCGGGCGAAAAGCGTGGTAAGGACTATTGGAGTAGCGACGACAGATTTGACCGCAAAGAACGTCGTAGTAGCGGAAACAAAGACAGATACACCAATCGTAAGAACAACAGTAGATACAACGATTATGATGAAGACGATGATATGTCGTTCTACGAAAGAAAGGTAAACTTCCGCAAGCCACGTACAACCCCTAGACCATCTCAACCAAAGAAGGATGATGGTACCGTACGCCTAAACAAATACATTGCCAATGCAGGTATATGTTCACGCCGCGAGGCTGATGTGCTTATAGCAAGCGGTGCTGTAAGTGTGAATGGCGAGGTAATAACCCAAATGGGCTACAAGGTAAAACCCGATGATGTGGTAAACTATGGCGGCGAACGCCTTGTGTCGGAAAAGAAACGCTATGTGCTTCTTAACAAACCTAAGGGCTACATAACCACCAGCGACGACCCTCAAGAACGTAAAACAGTGATGATGTTGGTAGAAAACGCCTGCACCGAACGTATTTATCCTGTTGGGCGTTTGGATAGAAATACCACAGGGGTACTGCTCTTTACAAACGATGGTGATATGGCTAAGAAACTTACCCACCCATCCACGGGAGCGAGAAAAATATACCACGTGGAGTTGGATAAAAACCTTACCCACGCCGATATGCAACGTATGGTGGACGGATTGATGCTCGAAGATGGCGAAATAGCTGTAGACGATGTACAATACGTAGGCAATGGCGAACATAAAAACATTGTAGGTGTGGTGCTCCATTCGGGACGAAACCGCATTGTACGTCGTATATTCGAGGCTATGGGATACGAGGTATGCAAGTTGGACCGTGTGGTATTTGCAGGACTCACAAAGAAAGACCTCCCTCGCGGTCATTGGCGTTTGCTTACAGATAAAGAAGTATCGTTCTTAAAGATGCTATAACATTGAAATATTGATAATAAACAAAAAAAATACACAATAACAAAAATAGTAATAACAATGAATATAAAAGTAAAATTTCTTGCATTGGTGTTGAGTATGCTAATGCTTGTACCAAGCTCGGTTAAAGCCGACGAAGGTATGTGGTTATTATCGCTAATAGGTAAAAACTACAGCGATATGCAACAAAAAGGTTTCAAACTTACAGCCGACGATATTTACAATATCAATCAAAGCTGTATAAAAGACGCTATAGTAGGTTTGGGCAATGCAGGTAGTCCTTTTTGGCACTTCTGTACTGCCGAAATAGTATCGGACAAAGGTCTTCTTACCACAAACCACCACTGTGGTTATGGTCAAATCCAAGAACACTCCACTGTAGAGCACGACTATTTGCGTGATGGTTTTTGGGCTTATACTATGGAAGAAGAACTTCCAAACCCGGGGCTTACTGCCTCTATACTTGTACGTGTAGAAGATGTTACTAACCAAGTGCTTGCAGCTCTTAACGACGATATGACCGAAGCTGAACGCAACAAAGCTATAGTCGAAGTATCTAAGCAAATTTCGGCAAAAGCTAAAGAAGGTACAAACTACGAAGCTACTGTAAAAAGTATGTTCAACAACAACCAATTCTTCCTATTTGTACACAATATATATAAGGACGTGCGTTTGGTAGGTGCTCCTCCATCATCGATGGGTAAGTTTGGTGGCGATACCGACAACTGGATGTGGCCTCGTCATACTGCCGATTTCTCTATGTTCCGTATATACACTGCTCCGGATGGTAGCCCTGCCGAATATTCTAAAGACAACGTGCCTTTAAAACCAAAACACCACCTTCCTATCAATATTAAAGGTGTGGAAGAGAACGACTTTGCTATGATTATGGGTTTCCCCGGTACTACAAACCGTTTCGTTACTTCTTACGGTCTTGAAGAAGTTATGAACATAACCAACAAACTTCGCTACGAAATACGTACTCAAAAAATTAACGTATGGAAAGCAGCTATGAACGCCGACCAAGCCGTAAAAATTAAATACGCTTCCAAATATGCCAGCTGCTCAAACTATTGGAAATACTCCAACGAACAAAACAAAGCCCTTAAAGCTTTGAACACCATAGGTGTAAAACAAGATATTGAAAAAAGATACAACGAATGGGCTAAAGGTAAAGATGCTAAATACCAAAACGTTCTATCTGAAATAGAAAAGATGATAGCTGCTCGCAAGCCTTATATGGCTGCTCGCACATACTTGGCCGAAGGTTTGCTTAGCGGACCCGAATTGCCTATGCAGGCTTTTGGTGTGCAAATGGCTCTTATTCAAGCCGAAAATGCTACTGCCGAAGAAAAAGCTAAAATAATGGACGAATTGAAGAAAGAAGCAAAAACTTTCTACAAAGACTACGACCAAGCTCTTGAAACAAAAACTATTGCAACTTTGTTTGAATATGTTTACAAAAACATCGAACCGGAATATTGTCCGGAATTTTTGGCCGAAATAAACAAAAAATACAAAGGCAACTTTGAAAAATATGCTGCCGATGCTATGAAAAAATCTGTTTTCGCCAACGAAGAAACTTTTATGAAATTCTTGGAAAAACCAAACGTGAAAAAACTTGCAAAAGACCCAATGGTAGTAGCAGGTTCGGGTGCGTATATGGACTATGTTGCTGTGGCTAAGAAAATTAAAAACGCTGCTCCTGATTTGGACAGAATGCAACGCCTATTCGTTTACGGCCTGTTGGATATGAACGGAAACAAACCTATTGCTCCTGATGCTAACTCTACTATCCGTTGCACCTACGGAAACTGCTTGGCATACGAGCCTCGTGATGGTGTATACTACAGCTACTATACTACCCTAGACGGTGTGATGGAAAAAGAAGACCCAACAAACCCCGAATTTATTGTTCCTGCTAAACTTAAAGAACTTTGGAATGCTAAAGACTATGGCCGCTACGCTAACGCTAAAGGTGAATTGCCTACTTGCTTCATCACCAACAACGACATTACAGGTGGAAACTCAGGTAGCCCCGTTATGAACGCACAAGGTCATCTTATTGGGCTTGCTTTCGACGGAAACAGCGAAGCTATGAGTGGCGACATCGATTTTGAAGAAAATATGCAACGTTGTATCAACCTCGACGTTCGTTATATGCTTTTCATAATCGACAAGTTTGCAGGTGCAAAGAACCTTATCAACGAAATGACTATTGTGGAATAACGCAAAAATTCTGTATTGAAAATTTATCGGATAGAGGCGCAATTTGATGCGTCTCTATTTTTTTTACCCTCATGCCCAAGGACAAACTTCGGCCGGAAAAGGGTAGGGGACTTGGGGAAATTTTTCCGAAAGGAAATGAAATTTGTTCGAACCGAAAATGGAAAGATTTCTATCGGAAAACAAAATTTCTTTGGCAGAAAAGCAGAAAGATTTTTTGAGTAAAACAAAATTTGTTCGAACGAAAAACGAAGAGATTTCTATCTTCGAACGGAATTTGTTCGAGATGAGAATCGAAAGATTTCTATCGAGATAGTGAAAGACTTCGGAAGCGATAGTCGACAAAGTTCGGAAGCGATAGTCGATAAAGTTCGAGAGCGATAGTCCGCTAACGGCGTTAGGGAAGCGTCCTAACGCCGTTAGGAGACCGCCCTAACGCCGTTAGGGAAGTGCCCTAACGGCGTTAGGAAACTATCGCCGCCGAAGTTTGTCGACTATCACTGCCGAAGTCTTTCAACCATCGCTTTCGAACTCTTTCGACCATCATTCTCGAACAAAGTTTAAATTGCTTGAAATACAAATATATAAAACAATAGAAACGGTGTAGGGATCGAATTGTATTTGCCCTGATTGCATTTGCCCATTGCATAGAGGGCGTTTGCGAAACGCCGCTACATAATGTGGAATGAAACGGTGTAGGGGCGAATCGTATTCGCCCATTGTATAAAGGGTGTTTGCGAAACGCCGCTACATGGTAGGGGTGTTTCGCAAATGACCTCAATCAGGTATTGGTCTAAAATAAAAAATCTTATCGTTATTACAATACTAAAATTCCACTTTTTCAGTTATTGTGTTCGACAAAAAAAAGAAAAAATGAATACCGAATTGGAACAATTTGACAGACTATCAAATATATTGGACGAGCTTAGGGAGAAATGCCCGTGGGATAAGAAGCAAACGATAGACAGTTTGCGATACCTCACCATAGAGGAGGTGTATGAGCTGAGTGATGCTATAGTGGAACAGCAATACGACGAGGTGAAGAAGGAGCTTGGCGATATACTTATGCACATTCTTTTCTACTCCAAGATAGCCAAGGACGAGAAGCTCTTCGACCTTACGGATGTTCTTAACAGTATATGCGAGAAGTTGATACGCCGCCATCCACATATATACGGCAATGTGGAAGCCAACGATGCGGAGGCTGTGAAGCAGAATTGGGAAAAGATTAAGATGACGGAGGGTCGGACCTCGGTACTTGATGGGGTGCCAAACTCGTTGCCTGCCATGGTGAAGGCGGTGCGTATGCAGGAGAAAGCCCGTGGGATAGGATTTGACTGGGACAATGCCAACCAGGTGAAGGACAAGGTGATTGAGGAGTGGAACGAACTGAAGGTGGAGCTATCGAAAGTGGACAACCACGATAATATAGAGGCCGAGTTTGGCGACTTGCTGTTTGCCCTAATCAATTGGTCTAGATTTATTGGCGTAAATCCCGAGGATGCTTTGGAACGAACCAACAAGAAGTTCAAGCAGAGGTTTCAATATATGGAAAAACGTAGCCGCGAAACAGGTATACAGCTGCAGGATATGACTTTGGACGAGATGGATGTATGGTGGAACGAAGCTAAGAAAATGTAGTAGGGGGGGCAAAAAAAAATTTGGCATTAATCCTCAAAAAAAAAGAAGAAAAAAATAGGTGGTGAAGGCTGTGTGTGTGTGTTTGCCGAGAGAAAAAAAAGTCTTGTATACAGATATGTGATTTATGAAAAGATATGTATTGATAATATTATTGTGCTTTGTTGGAGCCTTGCCGTTGTGGGCACAAGGTTTGCAGTCCAAGGCTACTTTTGTGGTGAGTGAAAACAATGGGCATACATTGGTGTTTGAAAATCTTGTTTCCGACTTTTTAATAGATACCTCTATGGGATATTTCCGCATAAATGTATCGGACTGTTATTCGGTGCCAATGCACAATGTTGGTTGTCCGTCGTTGCCAGTGGTGCAAAAGATATTGTCGGTACCGGTGGGCAGCAGAGTGGAGGTGGAGATACTTACCGACGAGGTGGAGCACCATTCGTTGGCAGTGGAGCAAAAGTTGTATCCCGTTCAGCCCTCGCAGTCCAAAAGTTCGGAGGTAGCTCCTTGGCAGTTTAACCACGAGGTTTACACCACCGATTCTTATTACTCCAAGCCCTTGGTTGAGGTCTCTGCGATGGGTATAATGCGTGGGGTTCAGCTTGTGAGGCTCTGCATATCGCCGTTCGAATATAATCCGGTGCGTAATACGTTGAAGGTTCATACATTGGTCTCGGCCCGTGTGAAAACGTCGGTTGGAGCAAGCGGTGGTGTTTGTTTGGGCTCGCCATTGGTACTTGCTACCCATAGTTCGCAATTGCTTACCAAAGCCTATTATAATGATTTGCAGTATGGTGGCGATATTCCGTTGAAGTATGTGGTGGTAGCCAGGGATTCTTTTCGCGAGGCTTTGCAGCCTTTTATAAATTGGAAAACACAGCAAGGCTTTGAGATGGTGGAGTATTATCCGCCCTATGGTTATAATAGGGACAGCATACGTTCGTATTTGTCTGCCCTTTATACTAGCGGTACGCCTCTAAGTCCTGCTCCAACATTCCTTTTGATAGTGGGTGATGTGGAGCATATACAATCGTTTATAGGCCGATACAAATTGCCCGGCGGTGCTACACACGCCACAGACCTTTATTATGCCGAATATACCGGCGATATTTATCCCGATGTGTTATATGGCAGAATATCTGTTGCCAATGTGGGTGAGCTTGAGGCTGTGGTGAGGAAAACCATAGAATATGAGCAGTATAATATGCCCGACAAAGCCAACTTGGATAAGGCGTTGCTTGTGGCAGGCCGAGAAACACGGGAGCCTGCACCTACGGTAGTAAACGGACAGCTGAACTATTTGAAAACAGAGCTGGTGGAGTGGTTTGGTATGGATACTGCTTGCTTTTACAATCCTACTTCGTACGACAGTAAGGACGATATAGTATCTCATTTGTCGGCCAATCCCGGTTTTATAAGTTATTCGGGCCATTGTACGGCTGCCGGTTGGATGTATCCTAATATTGGTAAGTCGGAGTTGGATACTTTTTCGCAACGGGGCAATTATTCTTTTTGGGTGAACACCTGCTGCAAGTCCAGCAACTATACCATAGGAATGTGTTTTGGCGAAGCCTTGTTGCGTAAGCCCAATGCAGGTGCTGTGGGTGTTGTGGGTGCTGCCAACGAAACCCTTTGGAACGAAGATTATTATTGGACTATGGGTGCCAAGTATCCTTTCTCTTTGTGGCCGGAGTATAACCGCTTTGCTTTGGGTGCTTTTGATAGGTTGTTTCACGCTCGTGAGCTAAACCTCGAGGATTATGTTGTAAATGTTGCCCAGATGGTTCAGGCGGGTAATATGGCTGTTGCCGAAAGTGGTTCGCCATACGAGAACTATTATTGGGAGATATATAATGTATTGGGCGACCCCTCTCTTATGCCCTACATTGGTAGTCCACAGCCTATTACTCTTACATTGGACGATACGGTGCACGTGGGCGATGTGATAGTGGGTTGTAGTGGAACTCCACTATCGCGTGTGGCTATAATGCAGGATACGGTGCTGTTGGGTACCACAATGTTGGATGAAAATGGTAGAGGAACACTTAGATTGGTTAGACCCATAACAAATGCCGAAGTAGTGCTTACAACTACGGCTCAATATCATATACCTCTTATAGATACGATATATGTTATGCCCAACACTGGTGCAAGGGTTGTACTTACCGATTATAGTTTCAGAGACACTTTGGGTAATGTTATTGCCACAGTGCAGCCCAATCAGGTTGTATGTCTTTATGGGCGGTTGCATAATGTGGGTTCGTCTGTTGCCTATGGTATTACTTTTGATATGGATAATGCTGTGGGTGTAGACAGTGTGTGGCAAGATGTTGTTCTTGATTCGTTGATGTCTGATGCTGTTTACGAAGGGGTGCTTTCGTTGTTTGTGGTGTCTGGTCATTGCAGGGATAATGATGTACTTTCATTTGAATCGGTAGTTCACCATTCCGATGATGAATTTAGGAATAGGGCAGGCATAATGGTATTGGCCTCAGCAGTAGAACAACTTGCGGTTATGTTTACAGATATGGAATCAACCAACGCTGCAACCACTCTGTATAATGGTAGTACTTACAAGGTTGAAGTACCTATTGTAAATAGAGGAAGGAGTGTGTCCGATTCGGTGCAGGTATTGTTGGAGGTGAATGATGTTGCGGTTGTGCAGTCCGTTGCGGGTGTACAGTTAGCACCTTTGTTTGTTGGTGATACAGCCAAGGCGGTGTTTATCATTAAATTAAATTCTTACTCCGATTCGTCGTTGAGGCTTAGGATAGGGGTGGAAGAACGTGGCATATACAACGAAACTACTACATATTATTCTATAGGCAGGGCATTGGAAACTTTTGAGAGTGGTAATTTTACATTCCTTCAATGGGATACCACAGCGGTATACCCTTGGTATATTGATACTGTGGAGGCAAATGCCCATAGCGGTAAATATTCGGCACGCTCTGATAAGATACGAGGCAGGCAGTTGTCTGTCTTGAGTTTGCCCTTACATACCCTTGTGGACGACACAATCTCTTTTTGGGTAAAAACATCATCCGAGGGTAGCTACGATTATTTATATTTCATTATCGATGGCGAAAAGGTAGGACAGTGGTCGGGAATGAAACAGTGGATGCACTGCAAGTTTGCCTTACCTAGTGGCATCCATATGCTTACGTGGCAGTATGAAAAAGATGATGAAACAAGCAGTGGACAAGATGCAGTGTGGATTGACGATTTGGAACTGCCGCTAGCACAGCATTTTCATCCAATCTTACAGCCCGACTCGGTTGTGGGGATAATTCCAATTGCTGAAAAATACGATATAAGAATATACCCAAATCCTGCAAAAGATTATATATTTCTAGAGACGGACAATAATACAAGCACACAAGTGTTTATATATAACATACAAGGTGTACTCTCGGATAGTTTTGAGTTTGATACAGCCGTTTATAGGTATTCTATTGCCAATTATCTAGCGGGGGTATACACTTTGATGATGATAAATGATGGTAATATAGCAGTAAAAAAACTACTGACAATTAAATAGAAAAAGAATATTGATGGATAATAATTTAATTTCATATAGTCCACAGGTGGATAGCACAAAGCTATCGGTTGTTGGCGATACATTGCGAAAAAAAACTTTATCGGACACCCATTCCACCACTGTGTCAAACAACCACCCTGTCGTTTTGACGGATACACATTCTTCTGCAACTTTGGTAGATACAAATCAGCCAGCCACTGATTCTGTTGCACCTCCTAAGGCAGTATATTGGTTTAAACCCTATGATTATTCATACCCGATAAGTGTTGTACCGGTGTATGATTCGATGTTTGCTTTTGAAGATAGCATTGCATTGGCTGCCGAAAATTACGATAAAATTTCGCTCGATTCGATATTTGAAGCTACAACAGCCGAACCTGTTCCCCATAAGAGTCTGTTTGAAAATCACGAATATCAGCGTAAGTCGTTGTTTACCCACAATAGGCAATCGTTTTCATATCCTTCGTGGTTGTTTTTAATATTGTTTGCCATAGTGCTTATTGTAAGTTGGAATCTCAATGTTCATCGTGTGCGTGTGCAGCAAATATTTTTGGCTTGTTTTGGACGTAGAAACCTTAATTTGCTATTTTACGATGGCGATATTTTGCACGAAAGAATAGTAGGTGTTCTTATGTCTTCTTTCACTATTTGTTTATCTTTGACTATCTTTGGCTTTTTGCAGATGTATGGTTATACATTGTTTGACTATGGTGTATTTGTCAATTTCCTCATAATTCTTTTGTGTGTAGTAACATTTATATTGTTTAAGCAGATTATAATACGTTTTTTTGGTAATATTTTCAGAGCCAAAAATGAAATAGTTATTTATTTGACAAATAATGTTTGCTATTATTTTTTGGAAACAGTACTATTGTTGCCCCTTCTGTTTTTCTTGTTTTATGTACCCTTTTCGTATCATCAAGTAGTGTCGTTGGTACTCCTAATTCCGCTTACAATAATGGCTTCGGTAAGGATTATACGAGGCTTATCAATGATTTTACTTGATTCGAAATTTTCTCAATTGCATTTATTTTTGTATCTTTGCATCGTCGAATTAGTGCCTGTTTTAGTGTTAATAAAGCTTGTATTATTTTGACATATAACTTGTTATTAAATTCTGAAAACTAAAATGAAAGTAAAAAAAATTCTAATTTCTCAACCCGAACCTGCAAATATTGAGAAGTCTCCGTACTATAGATTAGTTGAAAAATATAATTTAAATCTAACTTTTTATAAGTTTTTTGACATAGTAGGATTATCAGCTTCCGAGTTTAGAAAAAGTAGAATTCACTTGAAAGATTATACTGCCGTAATCTTTAATAGTAAAAACTCTGTTGACCATTTTTTTAGATTGTCTAAGGAATTGCGTGAACCTATTCCCGAAACAATGAAGTATTTCTGTTCTACAGAAACTATTGCTTTGTATTTGCAAAATTATATTCAGTACAGAAAACGTAAGATTTTCTTTGGAAATCAACATTTTTCTGAATTGGTTGATATAATGTCGAAGCATAAAGAGGAACGTTTCTTGTTTCCTTGTTCCGACGAAAAACAAACTGAATATACCAAGATGTTGGACAAGGCAAAATTCAAATATTCAAAAGCCACAATGTATCGTTCGGTATCAAAAGATTTGAAGGAGTTTAATCTTAAAGATTTCGATATGATAGTTTTGTTCTCGCCAATGGGAGTACGCTCTTTGTTAGAAAACTTCCCCGATTTTACAGGTGATGGTATTGTAGTGGCTGCTTTTGGTGTGTCTACCCATGCAGCATTGAATGCCGCCAATGTAAAACTATCGGTTGTGGCTCCTACAAAAGTAGCACCATCAATGTCTACAGCCATCGAAAATTATGTGTTGGGCAAGCAGCAAGAGGCAGTCTTGGTTGTAAAACCTACTTCGTTGCGTAAATCATCGTTGAAGAAAACAGGAACACGAAAAACAAAATCGGTGTTTACAAGCAAGTCCAAATACAAGGCTTTGATGGAAGAAAAGAAGGCTAAAGCTGCAGAACGCAGAAGATTGCGTGCCGAAGAGAAAGCTCGTAAAGAAGCCGAAAAAGCTGCTGCCGTTGCATTGGAACAAAATACTGCTACAGCAACAACTACCACCACTACCGAAGGCGTTCAATAAAAAAATATATCCAATACAAAGAAAGAGGTGCCAACTATGTATATATAAGTACCTCTTTCTTATTTTATTTTGTATTTGTATTGAAAATGAAACGATATACATTCAAAAAAAGTGAACGTTTGTGTAGCAAAAGGTATATAAAATATCTATTTGCCAAAGGCGAAAAAATATTGGTATTTCCGTTTAGTGTTTATTGGTGTGTGTGTGTCAACGAAGACATTCCTGCTCCTGCACAAGTGATGATAAGTGTCTCCAAACGTAAAATGAAACATGCTGTGGACAGAAATCACACCAAGCGAGTGATACGTGAATGTTATCGTTTGCATAAAGAGAATTTGTATGAAACTTTGGCTCAAAAAGATTGTAAGATACTGCTATCTATAAACTATTTGCAAGATAAGAAGAGAAAATTCCCCTCAATGGAGCAGAAATATATGCGTATGCTCGACCGCCTTACAGAGGCTATATCAAACATAGATACAAAGCAGTAAGAAACAAAATCTCCTAATGATGAAGTGGATACGAAAAATAGTACTGAAAATACTTATAGGCATTGTGCGTTTTTATCAATGTTGTATATCGCCCTACACTCCACCATCGTGCCGTTTTACACCCACCTGTTCGCAATATGCCGTAGAAGCTCTGCGTAAGCATGGTCCTTGGAAAGGCCTATGGCTTACCATCAAACGCATACTGCGGTGCAACCCTTGGGGTGGAAGTGGATATGACCCTGTACCATAATGGTAATAGCATTTCAAACTATGAATTAGAATAGCTAAATGTCATAGTTTTGGTACGTATTATTATTTCAAAGACTCATGTTTTGTTAAGGCTATATTCGGTGTCAATTGTTAGAAGATATCGTAGAATATCCATTTTACATTATATATTTGCCCTCACGTCAGTTCTAAGGTACTCCTTGCGTTAGCTAGCACCTTGCCTTCGCGTTAGTTTTATAGTCTACTTACCTACTTAGGAATATTTCCTTAGGGGCTAAGGAGACATCCCTTTCGGGCTAAGTAAAGTATAAACTTTACGCGAGGATTACTATAAATATAACGCAAAGGCATCCATCAATTCACGGGTGATGTATTTTGGGTTGCAAAAACACTGCAACGGAGTTGCAATATTAATAGCGATATATAAAAATTGTTCTACGAGCGAATTTTCCCTATAATATTCAAGCTGTGTTTTATCAATATTTGCATTTATAAGTATGGCTGTTGCTGGTCAAAAGTATAGGAGTTATGGGTGATAACCGTGGGAGTTTTCTGCTCTAAGTATGGCACTTTTAATGGCAAAGTACGGTAGTTTCTCTGTATATATCTTAGTTGTTTCGTATTTTTTCTCAAAAATAGTTTTGTCTGCTATGAAACATAGCAGGTTGGTAAGGATGTATACGGAATACTATATACCGCTGTTGTGCTGAAAATATTATGAGGTTATGTGTAGGAATTTTCTACTGTCAGACCTATTATGAATTATGGATACGTGTAATGTTTCGTAGTAGTATTATAAAATCTGTCATCACCTTATAGTTGCGAGCATATAGTAGGTTTAGGTGATGTTCATCAACATGCGATGGATGTTGCGACATGTCCATTGGCGAGAATATTCCTTTCTTTATCGTTGGCAAAGTGTTTTCTTTGTCTTTACGGCAATATCCAACCCAACTACGCTTGCCCAAAAGTACACATATACAAGTGCTGTAGAAATGTTTTTTATCTCGTTGAAACCAAAATAGTATGGGCGAAAACAGTATTATAAGTGCTACTGAAGCAAAATCGAATATACGTTTGTTGCGTTTGTTTTCGGCTGTAGCTATAGTGTTTATACTAACGGTGTAGAGGTCTTCGGATGAATGTATGGTGTTGGTTCCTATTATAAACTGAGTTTCGTGGGGAGCAATTTTGTATTCCACATTGGAGCCTTGCAGATTTGCCATCAGGCTTATTATCTCTTCGGTTGATAGGTTTTTGCTACAAAATATTACCTCGTTTATTTTGTAAAAGCGTATAAGCTCGACCAATTGGTTGATGTTGCCAATAAAATGTTTGTCGCAAACTAGGTTGTTGTTGTTCACAAATCCCACAAAGCTTGCATCTATACCAATTGAGTTGAATAGGTTGGCAACACGTGTGGTTTCTTCTTTGTCGCCAACAATAAGGTACGACTTCTTTTTGTCGGGGAAGAAGTTGTAGTTTTTGATGTTTAGAAGGTGAAGTATTCCACGCAGTCCTACTACCGATACTATTGCCCACATTGTTCCAAGCAGTATGAGTGCCCGCGAATAGCGTTGGGTTTCGTCGAGCAGTGAGTAGAATATCAGCAATGCACATGTGCCTGCAAATAGACCTTTGAATATACGTCCAAGTTTTACGGGTTTTCGATAACCACCATACAGGAATGTGCATAACAACCATATAAGTATGTATATAGGTATAACAATGTATGTATATTCGGCAGGATAGTAGTTGATGTTATCGGCTTTGAATGTGGCCCAGAGGTTCTTTATTGTCAAAAAACCTATGTATATAAGCAAGAAGTCGAGTAGAGGAATAATAATGTTGCTCACAGCACGTTTGATAAATGCAAGTGAAGCACGCAGCCATATAGCTATCTTAATAAAGAAGGTGAATATCTTGGCATTGGATTGTGACAGATGTTTTTGTGCAAATATCACCATGGCGTTGTAGAAGGTGTATACATAGTTCATACTGCCTTTCTTGGTGCTTTCGCCTTTGTAGTGTATTATCCTGGCTGATGGCAGGTAGTAGTTTTTATATCCCGCCAATAGAATTCGGTACGAGAAGTCTATATCTTCACCATACATAAAGAAAGTTTCATCGAGTAGACCTATCTTATCCATCACCGTTTTGCGTATCATCAAGTATGCTCCGGGTAGTATTTCTATCTCGTTGGTTTCGTTCTCGTTTAGGTGACCAAGGTAGTAGCGCGCTATCCGTTTTGATTTTGGGAACAGATGTATAAGTCCTGATATTTTATAAAACGACACTTCCGGTGATGGAAATCCACGTTTGCTTTCCGGTAGGTATCGGCCTTCACCGTTTATCATTTTCACTCCCAAACCTCCGCAGTCGGGATGATTTTCCATAAAGTCTATACACTTTCGAAAGGTGTCTTTTTCCACCAAAGTATCGGGGTTCAGCAAAAGTATGTACTCGCCCGTGGTTTGTCGTAGAGCTTGGTTGTTGGCTTTCGAAAATCCGGGATTGTCGTTGTTGGCTATAAGTTTTACTTGTGGAAACTTTTCTTGTACCATTGTCACCGAGCCATCAACAGAGTTATTGTCCACAACCCATACTTCGGTATCTATGCCTACTGAGGCTTCGAATACCGAAACAAGGCATTGTTCCAAGAAGAACTTTACATTATAATTGACAATAACTATACTTAGTTTCATGTTTTTCTATTGATTTATAGATATTTTGCTTAATGATGGCTGATTTAATTACCTTGCAAAGGTACTAAAAACTTTTCAATACTTGCCACTTTGTCACAAAAAAGCCTTCCAACATCATAATTGGAAGGCTGAAAAATGAGCACACAAATAAAACAAGTATTTAGTATTCGTTGATTATCAATCTATTTTTCGGTCATTGCATCATTAACTATTTCTTGAAGTGACAGCGATTCGATGCCTTTTGATATTATGAATTTTATTTCTTTGTTTTCATCAGCATCTATTACTATACTATCACCCGGAAGCAGTGTTGATTTTATTATTTCTTCTGCCAATTCGTCTTCTATGTATTTTTGTATAGCACGTTTCAGAGGGCGAGCTCCATAGTTTTCATCCCAACCTTTTTCTTGTATTATATCTTTGGCGGCTTCGGTTATTTCTATGTTGTAGCCCATCGATTGTATTCTTTTGAATAGTCCACGCAGTTCTATGTCTATTATTTTGTGAATATCCTTTCTTGTCAGACTGTTGAAGATAATCACATCATCAATACGGTTTAGAAATTCCGGAGAGAATGCTTTCTTCATAGCGTTCTCTATAACACTCCGTTCCATCGAGGCTTTGTTGCTTTCCCGAGCTGTGGTGGCAAAGCCTACTCCGGTACCAAAATCTTTAAGTTGTCGTGAGCCTATGTTGGAAGTCATTATCACTATTGTGTTTTTGAAATCCACTTTTCTGCCCAAACCATCTGTTAGTTGTCCATCATCCAACACTTGTAGCAGTATGTTGAACACATCGGGATGAGCTTTCTCTATTTCGTCGAGGAGTACTATCGAGTATGGTTTATGTCGAATTTTCTCGGTCAGTTGTCCACCTTCTTCGTATCCAACATATCCCGGAGGTGCACCTACAAGGCGCGATACGGTAAATTTTTCCATATATTCGCTCATGTCGATACGTATAAGAGAAGCATCGCTGTCAAATAGATAACGAGCCAATACTTTGGCTAAATAGGTTTTTCCTACACCGGTAGGACCTAAGAATATGAAACTTCCTATTGGTTTGTTTGGGTCTTTGAGTCCTGCGCGGTTACGCCGTATGGCTTTGGTTATTTTTTTGATAGCTTCGTTTTGGCCAATTACGGCATCTTCAAGTTCTTTTTCCATCAGCATAAGTCTGTTACTTTCGTTTTCGGCTATGCGTTGGATGGGTATGCCGCTCATCATGGCTACTACTTCGGCAACGTCTTGTTCGGATACAACTACACGTTTTTCGCGTTCTTCATTTTCCCAATTCTTTTTTAGAGCTTCGAGTTTTGAGGTCAATTCACGTTCTTGGTCGCGATATTCGGCGGCCTCGTTGTAACTTTTTTGTTGTAGTACTTCTTTTTTTAGTTTACTTACCCGGCTTATTTCTTTTTCTATATTTAGAATCTCCGGGGGTATTTCTATATTGGTTATATGTACTCTAGCACCTACCTCGTCCATAGCATCTATGGCCTTGTCGGGCAATAGTCGGTCGGTGATATAGCGTGTGGTTAGCGACACGCATGCCTTCAAAGCCTCTTCGCTATATGTTACCAAATGGTGGTCTTCATATTTGCTTTTTATGTTGTTGAGTATCGCAAGGGTTTCTTCGGGTGATGTTGCTTCAACAAATACTTTTTGGAATCTGCGTTCCAAGGCACCGTCTTTTTCTATGTATTGGCGGTATTCATCTATAGTTGTTGCCCCGATACATTGTATTTCACCGCGTGCCAAAGCTGGTTTGAACATATTTGAAGCGTCGAGTGAACCGGAGGCATTGCCGGCTCCTACTATGGTGTGTATCTCGTCGATAAATACAATTATGTCGGGATTCTTTTCCAATTCTTTTATTATAGCCTTCATTCTTTCTTCAAATTGGCCACGATATTTTGTGCCGGCAACCAATGAAGCCAAGTCGAGGGTTATCACCCTTTTGTTGTAAAGTGTTCGTGGAACTTTGCCTTCCACTATTCTTATGGCCAATCCTTCGGCAATAGCCGATTTACCTACACCGGGTTCTCCTATGAGAATAGGATTGTTTTTCTTTCTTCGGCTTAGTATTTGGGCTATGCGTTCAAGTTCTTTTTCGCGTCCTACTATGGGGTCTAATCTATTTTCTTCGGCTGCCCTTGTTAGGTCTCTGCCAAAATTTTCCAATGCAGGTGTTCTACTACCGCTATCGGGTTGTGAACGTTCTTGGTATTGGTTGCTGTGTGAGGAGTAGGGTATGGTGTCATCATCATCATCGTTAATATCGTTACGTACTGTAAAATCTGATGATGTTTCGTTGTCTGTATGAAATGCCGAAGTTCGGCCTTCTTCTTCTGTAAGGTGTGTAGCCTTGTACAATGTGCTTAGTTTTTGGTAGCTTATACCCAACTTTTCTAATAGTTTGCACACAAGGTTTTCGTTTTCCACAAAAATGGCAAGCAAGATGTGAATAGTGTGTATTTCTTTACTTTTGAACCACTTTTGTGATTCAAGAAATGATAATCGTAAAACTTTTTCAGCTTGGCGAAGCATAGGTATGTCGCTGTCCGGCGAGTATTTTACATTCATATTGTTGCGTACAGCGTCTTCGATTTTCATTTTTGCCGAAAGAATATCCACATTCATTTGTGTAAGCAAAGCAATGGCCGAACAATCTTTTTCGCGTATCATGCCCAAAAATATATGTTCAACGCCAACGCTGCCACTACCTAAACGGATTGCTTCATCACGGCTGTTGACAATGACTTTCTTTACGTTTGTACTTAGTTTTGCTTCCATTTATTTTTATTTGTCTTTTATCTTTTATTACATTTTGGTAGATACTTATTATGGTATCATTTGATGTAAAATAAAACAAATATCATATCACAATGTTTAGTGCGGTATATCGAATATGGTATTTGAATATATTTCCACAATATGTCTAATCAAAACTATTACAATGATTTTTGATACTCGTCGATTAGCAATATTGTTAATCAAAATTACATCGTTTTTTTTTCTCAAAATGAAATGCTGCTTTCTAATTTTCAACATAGGTATGTTAGCAGTGTGTTTGAATGAAAAAAGTTGTCTATTAAATAAAAATATGAAGTGTTTAGAAGTGTGATATAGCTCTTAAATGGTATTGAATTTATACCCTATTGTCAATAGTTTCATGATAGGGTATCATTGGCATGGCAGTATACCGTCAATAGGTATATGATATAGCCTTGAAAATTTCCTCGTGATGTAGTTGAAATTTCCTCCCGATGCCGATGAAGCTACTACGTGATGTAGATAAATCTCTCTCGCGATGTAAATTTTCTCTCCAAACAGATGTTAAGTTTATGATTCGCCTTTAAGGTCGGTTAGTAGTCGAAGCGATTGTTTTTCATGCGTTGAACTCTATCCATTTCTCGGCGGCTGTCCTTTTCTTTCAAGCTTTCTCGTTTGTCGAAAAACTTCTTACCTTTGGCTAGTGAGATAGTCAATTTGGCCAATCCCGAGGGGTTGATATACAGCATTACGGGTATTATGGTAAAGCCACGTTCCTTGCTTTTGGCTGCTAGCTTCAGTAGTTCGCGTTTGTTTAGAAGTAGCTTGCGTTCACGTTTGGCAGGATGGTTGAGGTACGATCCAAAGCGGTATTCGGCAATGTGCATCTCGTTGACATATAGTTCTGTGCCACGAAACATACAGAAAGCATCGGATAGGTTTACCTTACCGTCGCGGATAGATTTGATTTCGGTGCCTGTCAGCACTATGCCGGCCGTGTAGGTATCCATAAGAAAGTATTCGTATTCGGCTCGTTTGTTGCGTATCTCTATAATGTTTTTTGCTTCCATAATATCACTAAAAATAACAAAGATATTCCGAAAACGTTGTTTTGTCCTTTTTATTTTGGCAACGATGGATAATCTTTTCAAATAGCAAACAATATTTTGTTTATTTAGTTCTGTCATCAGTGGTTTGCCTATATGCTATGTTTTATCTCTCAATTATTCAGAGTTATAGTTGGTAGTGGCTTGGGATATGAAAGTATTGTTTGTCAAAAAAGCGTATTACTTAAAAAGTTTTTGTATCTTTGCAACGTTTTTGAAAGATAGGGAGTAATGATATTACGTACTGATAATGTTATAAAAAAATACAAGAAACGTGTTGTAGTAAAGGGCGTTTCGGTTTCGGTAGAACAGGGCGAGATAGTAGGTTTATTAGGCCCCAACGGTGCCGGAAAAACTACTACTTTTTATATGATAGTAGGTATAATCAAGCCTTTTGATGGCCATGTTTATCTCGACGACCAGGATATTACCACCATGCCTATGTATCGTAGGGCTCAAAATGGAGTGGGCTATTTGGCACAAGAAGCATCGGTGTTTAGGCACCTATCGGTTGAAAATAATATTATGTCGGTGCTTGAGTTTACACCGCTTACCAAGCAGCAACGCAAGGATAAGCTGGAAAGTTTGCTTGACGAATTTGGTCTACAGCATATTCGCAAGAGTTTGGGTATACAGCTTTCGGGTGGCGAACGCAGACGCACAGAGATAGCACGTGCATTGGCAATGGACCCAAAATTCTTATTGCTCGATGAGCCTTTTGCCGGTGTAGACCCAATAGCTGTACAAGATATTCAAAACATAGTTTCGAAGTTGAAAGATAAAAACATAGGTATACTTATAACAGACCACAACGTACACGAAACCTTATCAATAACCGACCGTGCTTATCTGCTTTTCGAAGGCTCGGTACTTAAGTCGGGTACTCCCAAAGAGTTGGCTGCCGACGAGCATGTGCGTAAGGTTTATCTTGGCGATAAGTTTGAATTGAGATAGCAATGTTGGCAATTGCAAACAGTATTATCCCTGCCGAAGCACGGCAGTCTTTGTCGTATTTGGCCGACTATGTGCCGTTTTCTACAAGTGGCATTACCTTCAAACCTCTGTCGGGGCATATAGATGTGTTTGCTTATTGTACCTCTGATACATTGGTGCTTGCGCCCAATATTCCACAGAGATATGTTGATTTGTTTACCCAACGTGGTGTAAGCTATTGTTTTGGAACTACTCCGGTAGGGGAAGATATAGATAGTGTGGTGGCCTATAATGTGGCCACAAACAGCCGTATAGCAGTGCACAACTTCAAGAAAACCGATTCGGTCGTAGCCAATATCATACATGATTTGCAGCATATTGCCTGCAAACAATCGTTCTCAAGATGTAGCACATTGTTATTGACAGATGCCGCTATCACATCGGACAGAGGTATAGTCAAGGAGTTGCAAAAAGCCGCTATTGATGTTCTATATGTGTCGCCTAGCGAAATTGCCTTACCCGGCTACCGTTGCGGATGCTTTGGAGGATGTTGTGGAGTGGTAGAAAACAAAGTGGTGGTTTGCGGTAGTATGGATTTTCATCCCCAAGGAAATGATATAAGAACCTTCATCGACAACCATGGATTTCAGATTATAGAACTAGCTCATTTTCCACTCTTGGACGTGGGGAGTATATTCTTTGTAAAAACAGAGAGATAGTATTTGGGCAGTGTGTAATTTATTTTTTTCCTCATTATATCAGAAATTTCCCAAAAAAATTTGTACCTTTGCATTCGATTTAGTGGGTCGATATTGCTCGAATATTGTCCCGTAAATATATTCATAAGTTTGATATTCAAAAATATAAATTAAAAGATATGCAAAAGAGTAAAGTAGGCTTAGATTTTACAAAAGTAGAATATGCACGTGGTATAGCCAAAAAAATAGCCGACCAAGTACAAGATTTTGTTGGAAATTATACAACAGTAGCCGTTGAACGTACGCTATGTCGTTTGTTGGGAATAGATGGAGTAGATGCCAACGATGTGCCACTTCCAAACGTAGTGGTTGATGAATTGAAGGGCAAAGGTGTGCTTAACCAAGGTGTGATGTTCTACATTGGTAATGCAATGTTGGAAACCAAGCTTTCGGCACAAGCCATTGCAGAACAAATGGCAGAAGGAAAGTTGGACGTAACCCAGCTGCCTCTACATACTGTTGAAGAGATAAAGAAGGCTTTGCAACCAACTATCGACGCTACAATCGAGCGTATTCGCAACAACCGTTTGCGTCGCGAAAACTATATCAATACCATTGGCGAAGGCTCTAAACCTTATTTGTACATCATCGTTGCCACCGGTAATATATACGAAGATGTGATACAAGCTCAAGCCGGAGCTCGCCAAGGTGCCGACATCATAGCAGTAATACGTACCACCGGTCAAAGTTTGTTGGACTATGTGCCATACGGCGCTACCACCGAAGGCTTTGGAGGTACATTCGCTACTCAGGAAAACTTCCGCATTATGCGTAAAGCACTAGATGAAGTGGGAGAAGAAGTAGGCCGTTACATCCGTTTGTGCAACTACTGCTCCGGACTATGTATGCCCGAAATAGCAGCTATGGGTGCTTTGGAAGGTTTGGACGTTATGCTTAACGATGCTTTGTACGGAATCTTGTTCCGCGATATAAATATGCAACGTACTCTTATCGATCAATATTTCTCGCGTATAATCAACGGTTTTGCAGGTGTTATTATCAACACAGGTGAGGATAACTACCTTACTACTGCCGATGCTTACGACGAAGCTCATACCGTATTGGCTTCCGATCTTATCAACGAACAGTTGGCTCTTTTGGCAGGTTTGCCCGAAGAACAAATGGGACTTGGTCATGCTTTCGAAATGAATCCGGAACTAGAAAATGGTTTCTTGTATGAGTTGGCTCAAGCTCAAATGCTACGCGAAATATTCCCAAAAGCTCCTTTGAAATACATGCCTCCTACAAAATTTATGACAGGTAACATATTCAAAGGCCATATACAAGACGCCTTGTTCAACATGATTGGTATATGGACAAACCAAGGTTTGCAATTGTTGGGTATGCCTACCGAGGCTATACATACCCCATTTATGAGCGATCGTTACCTTGCAATTGAAAATGCCAAATACATATTCGGCAATATGAAAAACATTGGCGATGAAGTAGAATTCAAAGACGGTGGTATAATCAAAACACGTGTTCAAGAGGTGTTGAACAACGCTACAACATTGCTCGAAAATATGGAAAAAGAAGGACTGTTCACCGCATTGGAAAAAGGTATATTTGGCAATGTGAAACGTCCAAAGAATGGCGGTAAAGGTTTGGATGGCGTTACCGAAAAGGGTGCCAACTACTTCAATCCGTTCGTTGACCTTATGAAAGGTAAGAAATAATACAATATTTATTTAGTTGTAAGCCGCTATCTTAACGAAAAAAAAGATAGCGGCTTTTTTTGTTGTCTATGCCTATCCTTTTTGGGAAAGAGGTATAGATATTTTTGTAATATACCACTATAAAAGTTCTCATCCCCCACTATAAAACTTCCTTTATACCATTATTAAAGTATATCCCAAGCTTTGGGACAAATATCCCAAGCTTTGGGACAAATATCCCAAGCTTTGGGATAAATATCCCAAGCCTTGGGACGAATATCCCAAGCCTTGGGATATAGAAATACTGTGGGGTTGGACAACTTTATTGGTAGGGTATGGAAACTTTTATAGTAGGGTTTTGATGTTTTATAGCCATGGATTGAAATGCTTACTTATACCTATATCATATATCATCCCCTATTGGATGTTTGTTACCGGTACGAAAAATAAGTGTTAAAACCTTTTGCCAATCAAAAAATAAGTAGTACTTTTGCAACACAAAAAGTAAGTCTTCTGATTACGAAATTAAACAATAATGATATGAAAAGACTATTCTTATTGTTATTTACCATTATATGTACAACTGTATGTTTGGCACAAGAAAGGTTTACCATAGGCGATTTGACCTATGAGGTGATAGATTCGAATAGAGTGGAGGTAGATAGATGTAGCATTTCTGCCACCGCAGTAGTTATCCCCGACTCAGTGCAATTAGACGGAAAGACCTACACAGTTAGTCGCATTGGAACCGAAGCTTTTAAGGATTGTAGTAGATTAGATTCGGTTATTATTCCATCAAGTGTTGCTACTATTGGAATGCATTCATTTTTGTGTTGTAGAAGGTTAAAATCAGTTGTTATCTCCTATGGCGTTAAAACTATTGGCTATGGTGCCTTCTCGGGATGCATTAGTTTAACTGCTATTGATATTCCTGTTAGCGTTGATTCAGTTGGAGCAAGTGCGTTTTACGGCTGTAATAGTTTGGAGGCAGTGGTTGTTCCCAATGGTGTTAGAAGTATTGGCGATGCAATGTTCTTTGATTGCAATAGTTTGAATTTTATCTCTATTCCCGGTAGTGTTGGTTTTATTGGTTCGTATGCCTTTTACAACTGCAACAGTTTACATACAGTTCTGATTCCTCAAGGCGTTACCTCTATTGGATATGGTGCTTTCATCCGGTGTATGAATCTAACTATTGTTGATTTGCCCGGTAGCCTCAATTATATTGGCGATTACGCATTTGCCAAATGTGGTTGCTTAGACTCTGTTTGTATTCCAAGGGCTATTACTTCCATTGGTACAGCGGTATTTGATGGTTGTGTAAGTCTTACATCTGTTGTATTGCCCGATAGTCTTATTTCAATTGGTGATGATGCCTTTTTGGGATGTAGAGGATTAACCTCGGTATCTATTCCCTCCACTGTTGCTACTATAGGAAACAATGCGTTCAATAGTTGCGAGTCATTGTCTGCTATCATTATACCCAATAGCGTTACCACTATAGGTAAAGGAACATTCTCTTATTGTAACAATCTTAGTTCGGTGGTTATTCCAGACAGTGTTGTTACCATAGGCAAGAATGCTTTTTTCCGCCTAAGACACATCGTTTATCACGGCACAGCATCTGGTGCCCCATGGGGTGCATCGTTTATGAATGGGATTGTTGATGATGGATTTGTTTACGACGATAGTGTAGAGACGCTATTGTTGGGCTATGTTGGTAGCGAAGCAAATGTAGTTATTCCCAATGGTGTAACAGCTATTGGCAAGGAGGCTTTTTGCCATTACCAAAGATTAATCTCGGTAAATATCCCCGCAAGTGTTGCAACCATAGGTGAAGGTGCTTTTTGGAATTGTAGAAACTTGAGCTATATCAATATTCCCAATGGCGTTGTTTCCATAGGCAGGGCTGCTTTTTTGGGATGCAGTAGTTTGACCTATGTAGATATTCCCAATAGTGTTACATCCATTGGAGATGAAGCTTTTAACAAGTGTGATAATCTAATTAGGGTATCTCTTTCCGATAATATTGAGATTATAGAAGACAAATTGTTCTTCGAATGTAGCAATTTGCTGTCGGTAGATATTCCTAATGGAGTTACTACTATTAGAGGAAATGCTTTTCATTCATGTACCAATCTGCTTTCTGTTTCTATCCCGAATAGTGTTACATCTATTGGATATGGTGCCTTTAGAGGGTGCAAAAGTTTGACATCTGTAATTATTCCCGATGGAGTTATTACTATTGGAGAGTTTGCATTCAATGGATGCAAGAGCTTGACTACTATAAGTATACCTTCCACTCTTTTATCTATCGGAGGGTTTACATTCAATGGATGTAAAAGTTTAACCTCCGTTGTTATTCCGGGTGGATTGACTACGCTAAAAACTCATGCGTTTTCAGGATGTAGTAATTTGTCATCATTTACTATTTCAAGCACTGTTGTTTCGATAGGAAAATATGTACTTTCCAATTGCGATAATTTGAAAGAAATCATTTCGTATGCGACTAATCCTCCTACGCTTGATTATAAAGCATTTGCCCACATACCTACTACAACCATCCTCCAAGTTCCACGCGGTAGCCTGGAGAGATACAAAGCCTCCGATTGGAACAAGTACTTTGAAGGAAGAATCGTTGAAATAGAAGAATAATAGTGTATATATATAATATAGTATAGCTATGAAGAGAATAATATTAAGCATAGTAGCAGTAGTTTGTGTAAATATCGGTTTGGCACAAGAAAGGTTTACCATAGGCGATTTGACCTATGAGGTAATAGATTCGAATAGAGTGGAGGTAAGCGAATGCGACGATTACTCTACCGCAGTAGTTATCCCCGAAAAGGTAACAATAAAAGGTAAAACTTATATAGTTACTGTTATTGGTTATTGTGCTTTTCTAAATTCCGATACTTTAGAGTCGGTAGTTATCCCATCAAGTGTTACTACTATTTGTATGAATGCATTTAAGGGATGTAGGAAATTAGAATCAGTTCGGCTTTCAAATGGACTTAAAGCTATTTTAGATTATGCTTTTTATGAATGTAGTAATCTGCGTTTTATTGATATTCCCAACAGTGTTGAAACTATTGGTATTGCAGTTTTTAAAGGGTGTAGTAGTTTTGATACCTTTGCCATTCCGCCATCGGTGCGGAGTATAGGTACAAATGCATTTCATAATACAGCATTCTTCAATAATCAGAATAATTGGACCAACAAAGTTCTTTGCAAGGACAATTGTCTTTTATCAGTCGATACTACTCTAAGTGGCGAGTATTCTATCGCAGAGGGTATACGGTTAATAGCCGGTGGTGCATTCGAAGAATGTAATGCTTTAACGTCCGTTGTTATTTCCAATAGCGTTAAATCAATAGGACATTGTGCATTTGCTCATTGTGATAATCTAACTTCGATTAGCATTCCAAATAGTGTAAAGGAGATTGGAAGTGATGCATTTCGAGATTGTCGAAGTTTAATATCAGCTATAATTCCAGATAGTGTCAGTATTATTGAGAGTTTTGTATTTGAGGGTTGTAGTAGCTTAACATCGGTAGTAATTCATAATAATGTTGTAAGCATTGGATATGGAGCATTTGAAGCTTGTACTGCTCTAACCTCTTTTTCTATACCAAAATCTGTACAACATATAGATAATAGGGCTTTCATCAATACAGGATACTATAACGATAAATCTAATTGGAACGGTAATGTGTTGTATAAAGACGATTGCCTTTTAAGTGCAGATACTTTGATAAGTGGAGACTACATAGTAAATGAAAACACACAATTAATCTCAAATAGTGCATTCTCGGATTGTCATCGCTTGATTTCGGTTTCTTTGCCAAATAGTATTACCACAATTCCACATGGTATGTTTGTATATTGTTATAATTTGACCACAGTCAATATCCCAAACAGTATTGATACAATTGGAGAGAGTGCATTTTACTATTGTACTAAATTAGAATCAATAACTTTGCCTAGTAGTATTAATAGCATTGAATGTAACGCATTTTTTGGATGCTCAAGTTTAACTTCGATAAATCTTCCCGAAGGTATAACAAATATAGGTAGTGGAGTATTTATTGCATGCTCAAATTTAAGTGCATTATATATTCCTAATAGTGTTAAATCTATTGGAGAGTACGCCTTTATGGCTTGTACTAATCTTTCATCAATAAATATTACAGATAGTATTACTACTATTGAATATGCAACATTTTGGGATTGTAAAAACCTAAAGGATATTGTTATTCCTTCCAATGTATATACTATAAAAGACTATGCTTTTTATGGTTGCGACAATCTAGCAAATGTAATCTGCCTATCACAAGATCCACCAATACTTGAAAAAGAAGTTTTCCCGTATCCCAACGCCACCACTCTCCAAGTTCCACGCGGTAGCCTGGAGAGATACAAAGCCTCCGATTGGAACAAGTACTTTGAAGGGAGAATCGTTGAAATAGAAGAATAGTAGTGTATATATAAGTGTATATATATAATATAGTATAGATATGAAGAGAATAATATTAAGCATAGTAGCCGTAGTTTGTGTGAATATCGGCTTGGCACAAGAAAGGTTTACCATAGGCGATTTGACGTACGAGGTAATAGATTCGAATGAGGTGGAAGTCTGCCAATGCGACACATCTGTAAATTCGGTATTTGTACCTGATATGGTGACAATAGAAAGTAAAAACTATGCAGTTACAGCTATTGGATTCGGTGCGTTTAATAATTGTAGAAACTTAGTTTCGATAGATATATCAAATGGGATAAGGTATATTAAACCTTTTGCAATGGAAAAATGTACCAAACTGACAACAATAAACATTCCAAATAGTGTTACAGAAATTCATATAGGAGCATTTCAAGATTGTATAAGTTTGGAAACCTTTACTATTCCATCGTCTGTACAAAGAATAGCAGAAAAAGTATTCTATAATACAGCATACTACAATAACAAGAATAATTGGAACAACGATGTTTTGTATAAAGATAATTGTCTATTAGTTGCCGATACGAATATAAGTGGCAAATGCTCGATATTGGATAATACAAGATTGATAGCAACTAACGCCTTTATAGCTTGTACAAATTTAATAGTGATTGATATTCCACAAAGTGTTACTAAAATAAATCTTGGAGCCTTTCGAAATTGCATTAGTTTAAAATCGGTAATAATTCCTTCAAGTATCACTAATATTGAGACATCCTTGTTTGAAGGATGTTCTAGTTTAAATAATGTTGTTATTCCGCAAACTGTTAGAGAGATAGGTGTGTGTGCATTTTCTGATTGTATTAGTTTAACATCGATGATTATACCAAATGGTGTTACAAGAATTGAATTTGCTACATTTTCTGGCTGTTCTAGTTTGACAGATATTACTCTACCAAGTAGTATTAAATCCATCGGATTGTCCTCTTTTTATAAATGTATTAGTTTGAGGGCAATTGAAATACCTTATGGAGTTATAGGTATAGAGGAAAAAGCATTTTATGGTTGTGTAAGTTTATCGGCAATTAATATTCCCAATACGGTTAAGACGATTGGGTATTCGGTATTTGCATATTGTGATTCCTTAACGGAGGTTGTAATTTCTAATAGTGTGAAAAATATCGGTAATGCTGTATTCTCGCACTGTAGTAAACTAACATCTGTTAAACTTTCTGATAGTATTGACGTTATTGGATACAATCTTTTTGATAGTTGTATTAATTTAAAATCTATTACAATTCCTAATCATGTTGAATATATTTGTCCGGATGCATTTGCCAATTGTATAAACTTAACAGATATTACTATTGGTAGTGGAGTGGATAGAATTGAATCATACTCATTCGAAACTAATAATTTAACTACCATAATAAGTCTATCGCAAAAACCACCGCGAATAGGAAACAAAGCGTTTCGTTATCCCAACGCCGCCACCCTTCAAGTTCCACGTGGTAGCCTGGAGAGATACAAAGCCTCCGATTGGAACAAGTACTTTGAAGGAAGAATCGTTGAAATAGAAGAATAATAGTGTATATATATAATATAGTATAGATATGAAGAGAATAATATTAAGCATAGTAGCAGTAGTTTGTGTAAATATCGGTTTGGCACAAGAGAGGTTTACCATAGGCGATTTGACGTACGAGGTAAAGAACAATGCGGAAGTGAAGGTACATAAGTGCAATAAGTCTGCAACAGAGGTGGATATTCCTACTAGTGTACGTTATAAATTAAGAAAATATGATGTTACAAGTATTGGCTTTGGGGCATTTGAGAATTGTACCGACCTGCTCTCTGTTGCTATACCCAATAGTATAAATGAAATAGAGGCTTGTGCTTTTTCGTACTGTACCGGTTTGACTTCGATAGATATTCCCAATACCATTTCAACAATCGAAACATATACCTTCAGAGCCTGTACTGCATTAAAGGAGATAAATCTCCCGAATAGTGTTACTCACATAGAGCAAGGAGCGTTCTTTGATTGCATTAACACCGTTTCTATTACAGTTCCCAACAGCGTTGTAAGTATTGGTAGCTCAGCATTTGATAACTGTAGTAGTTTAGTATCTATCAATATTCCCGAAGGTATTGATACGATAGAGTATTCTGTATTTAATAATTGTAGAAGTCTTACTTCGATAACTATTCCCAATAGCGTTACTTATATTTCTACCGGAGCTTTCTATAAATGTACAAGTTTAGCTTCGTTTACAATTCCACAGTCGGTTCGGGGTATTGGTTGTGATGCTTTTTCATATACAGCCTTTTATAATGATAGTTCCAATTGGAATGGACATGTATTGTGTAAAGATAATTGTCTTTTAGAAGCAAGACGTGTAAAAGGCAAATATTCTGTTCCCAACAATATTCGATTAATAGCAGGTTCTGCTTTTTGGGACTGTGATAGTTTAATTTCAATTACCTTACACAAAGGAATCACTAATATAAACAATAGTACATTCTCAGGATGTGAAAATTTAGTTTCAATTAATATTCCCAATACTGTTACATCTATTGGAGAGTCCGCATTCAGAGGATGTGAAAGATTGGAGTCGATAATTATACCTGAAGGGGTTACTACTATAGGGATACATACATTCTGGTACTGTGAAAGTTTAGTTACAATTAATATCCCCGAAAGCGTTACTACTATAGGGTATGGAGCATTTAGCGGATGCAGAAAATTAAAGTCTATAACGATACCCAAGAATGTAAACTACATTGGTAATTTTGCATTCAATTATTATGATAGTAACTTAAGTACAATAATTTGTTTATCTACCGAACCGCCTATATTAGAAGGTAATGATGTATTTACTCGTAGCAATTCAACCACCCTCCAAGTTCCACGTGGTAGCCTGGAGAGGTACAAAGCCTCCGATTGGAACAAGTACTTTGAAGGAAGAATCGTTGAAATAGAATAGTTATGAAACAGATAATATTTACAATAGTACTATTGTCAAACATATTAATAACATCGTGTACTGACAATCAATCAGCCTTGTCTATATCGACAAAAAATGTAGATAACAAAGAAATAGCAGAACTGACTCAACAAAAAGAATACATTTATAAACCAACCGAGTTTACAATCGAAGATTTAACATACGAGGTAATAGATACAAACAAAGTTGCTATAATAAGATGTAATACATCTGTTACAGATATAGATATTCCCACTATTGTAATGCACGATAGTATAGAGTATAAAATCGTTAGCATTGAATGTGATGCATTTTGTGAATGTGTCAAATTAAAATCTATTACTATTCCCGATGGATTAACTTGTATAAACGATAATACGTTCTACAATTGCATCAGTCTCTCATCGGTAACTATTCCTAACTCTGTTACTCGTATAGGTGAGGGCGCTTTTAGATATTGTACTAGTCTTGTATCTATATATATACCTAATAGTATTCAGACTATAGATAATTATGCTTTTGCCAATTGTACCAAACTAGAATCGATAAATATACCTAATGGTGTAAAGTTAATAGGAAGTGGTGTATTCAACGAATGTGAAAGTTTAACCTCTATAATTATTCCAAGTAAACTAAGCCTAATAAAGAGTGCTACATTTAGAAAATGTAAAAACTTAACATCTATCGTTATTCCTAATAATATAGAGGAAATTAGAAAAATATCGTTTTCGGAATGTATAAATTTACTCACAGTTACAATAGGTAAAGGTGTTCGTAATATAAGAACAACAGCTTTTTATGGTTGCGACAATCTAGCAAATGTAATCTGCCTATCACAAGATCCACCAATACTTGAAGAAGAAGTTTTCCCGTATCCCAACGCCGCCACACTTCAAGTTCCACGCGGCAGCCTGGAGAGATACAAAGCTTCCGATTGGAACAACTACTTCTCCCGCATTGAAGAGATTGACGATTGAGGCTGACATTTTGTCATGTTTGTCGAACTTTGATTACTTTGGATTTGTTTTTGATGTATAGTTTATCAGTAAGAGTAAATCATAACGTGTAAAAAATAAGAATAGAAACTATGAATCTAAACAATTTCACAATCAAGTCGCAGGAGGCTATACAGAAGTCGCAGGAGATAGCTCTTTCGTATCAGAACCAGTCCATAGAGTGTGTACACATATTGAAGGGTATCTTTCATGTGGACGAAAACATTGTGCCTTACCTGCTTAAGAAGATGGGCGTGAATGTCTCGCTTATGCAGCAGGCTGTGGATAAAATAATCACATCGTTGCCCAAAGTGGTGGGTGGCAATCAGTATCTTAGTTCCGAAGCCAATCAGATGTTGGTAAAGTCCACACAGATAGCTACCGATATGGGCGATGAGTTTGTGTCCATCGAGCATTTGCTGTTGGCTATGCTTAAGGCCAAGGACACTGTGGCTACGCTGTTTAAGGATGCCGGAGTAACCGAAAAGGCTTTGCAGGCTGCTATTGCCGACCTTAGAAAAGGTTCGAAGGTAACGTCGCAGTCGGCGGAGGATACCTACAATGCTTTGAGCAAATATGCCAAGAACCTGAACCAATTGGCACAGAGTGGTAAGCTGGACCCCGTGATAGGTCGCGACGAAGAGATACGCCGTGTGCTGCAAATACTTTCGCGACGCACCAAGAACAACCCTATACTGATAGGCGAACCCGGTGTGGGCAAGACTGCCATTGCCGAAGGATTGGCACACAGAATAGTGAGCGGCGATGTGCCCGAAAACTTAAAAACCAAGACCATTTACTCGTTGGACATGGGTGCTCTGATAGCCGGTGCCAAATACAAAGGCGAGTTTGAAGAGCGATTGAAGAGCGTGATACGCGAGATAAACGAAGCCGATGGCGAGATAATTCTTTTTATCGACGAGATACATACCCTTGTGGGTGCCGGTGGCGGCGAGGGTGCCATGGATGCCGCCAATATTCTGAAGCCGGCATTGGCTCGTGGCGAGCTGAGAGCTGTTGGGGCTACTACGCTAAACGAATATCAGAAATATTTCGAAAAAGACAAGGCTTTGGAGCGTAGGTTTCAAAGTGTGTTGATCGACGAGCCCGATGTGGCCGACACCATTTCCATACTTCGTGGATTGAAGGAACGCTACGAGGTGCACCACAAAGTGCATATCAAGGACGAGGCCATTATAGCAGCGGCAGAGTTGTCGCACCGCTATATCACCGACCGTTTCTTGCCCGACAAAGCCATCGACCTTATCGACGAGGCTGCTGCCAAGTTGCGGTTGGAGATAGACTCGGTGCCCGAAGAGTTGGACGAGATAGAGCGTCGAATACGTCAGCTGGAGATAGAGCGTGAGGCTATAAAGCGCGAGAACGATACCGAGAAACTGCACAACCTAGCTCAAGAGATTGCCAACCTAAGCGAAGAACGCAACAAGATGAAGGCCAAATGGCAGTCGGAAAAGAATATAGTGGAAAAGATTCAGGAAGAAGGAAAGAACATTGAAACCTACAAGTTCGAGGCTGAGCAAGCCGAAAGGGTAGGGGACTATGGCAAAGTGGCCGAACTACGCTACGGCAAGATAAAGGAAGCCGAACGAACGGTGGAAGAGCTGAAGCAGAACCTCAAAGACATGCAGGCCGATAGTGCTATGATAACCGAAGAAGTGGATAGCGAGCAGATAGCCGAAGTGGTTTCCCGTTGGACCGGTATACCTGTAACTCGTATGCTGCAAAGCGAAAAGGAAAAGCTACTGAGCTTGGAAACGGAGATGCACAAACGGGTGGTGGGACAAAACGAAGCCATCGACGTTATAGCCAATGCCATACGCCGAAACCGTACAGGACTTAGCGACGGCAAACGCCCTATAGGCTCCTTCATATTCTTGGGAACCACCGGCGTGGGCAAGACCGAGTTGGCTCGTACATTGGCCGAAACTCTCTTCGACGACGAGAATATGATGGTGCGTATCGATATGTCCGAGTATCAGGAACGCCATTCGGTGTCGCGTCTTATAGGTGCGCCTCCGGGATATGTGGGCTACGACGAAAGCGGACAACTTACCGAGGCTGTGCGTCGCAAACCATACTCTATTGTCCTCTTCGACGAGATAGAGAAGGCTCATCCCGATGTGTTCAACATACTGCTCCAAGTGCTGGAAGATGGCAGACTTACGGATAACAAGGGACGTATTGCCGACTTTAAGAACACCAT
>JAGCLZ010000071.1 GCA_017646685.1 Bacteroidales bacterium
GAGCGTGATGATATACGCATAGCCTGTCCCATATTATGGGTAACAATAAGTATGGTTACTTCTTTTTGTAATTCCAAAAGTAGTTCTTCTATATGTTTGGTTGCTATAGGGTCGAGGGCAGAAGTTGGTTCGTCCATCAGCAGAACATTGGGTTTCATTGCCAACGCACGTGCTATGCACAATCGTTGTTGTTGTCCTCCGGAAAGGAATGTACCTTTTTTGTTTAGCACATCTTTAACTTCGTCCCACAAACTTACACTTTTCAAACAACGTTCGACAGTAATGTCTTTTTCCTCTTTTGGCAAACGAATACCATTAAGAGTAAATCCCGACAACACATTATCGTAAATACTCATTGTAGGAAATGGAGTTGGTCGTTGAAATACCATTCCAATTTTACGACGTACTTCTATTGGTTCCATCGAAAGAATATTTTCGCCGTTCAATAGTATTTCGCCCGTTACGGTTATATTGGGATATAAATTGTGCATAAGGTTTGCTGCACGCAGCAGTGTAGATTTTCCACAGCCCGAAGGTCCCATAATGGCTGTAATGGTGTTCCTTTCTATAGCAGCCGATACATATTTCACTGCCATTGTTTGTTTGGTGTATGATACACAAGTCTTTTTAAATTCAAGTATTGGTGTTATTGATTCCATTTTTTTGCAATATATTTAGCTGTTATATTTAATAAAAGAACAAATAATAGGAGAAAGAGCGATGCTCCCCAAATAAGTTGCTGAAGATTTGGGTCGTTGAAAAACTCCCATATAAGTAGAGGTACTGCCGATATGGGCTTATCTACCGACCAGCGAATGAAAGAACAACCTAAGGCTGTAAACATCAATGGTGCAGTTTCGCCAATAACCCTTGATATGGCGAGTAATACACCTGTAAATATACCACCGAAAGCTGCAGGAAGTTGCACTTTGAGCATTACACGAGCTTTGTTTCCGCCAAGTGCCAATGCCGATTCTTTTAGCGATGAAGGAAGTATTTTTAAAGTCTCTTCTGTGGATCGAATAATAAGTGGCAACATCATAATGAACAATGCAACACTACCTGCTATTGCCGAATAGCCTTTCATTGGCACTACAAGCCAAATGTATGTAACAATACCTATTATTACGGATGGCGTTCCTTGCAACAAATCGGTAAGATAGCTTACAACCTTTGCAAAACGGTTTTTTGCATTCTCGGCCAAAAAAGTTCCACACAAAATACCCAATGGTATTGCAAAAACAGCAGCCATGCCAAGCATAATTATAGTACCAATTATGCCGTTGGCAATACCTCCAGGTATACTTTTGCCTGCTTCCATGGCTTTCATAGCTTTGTAGGCCGTAGGAGTTGGTTGTGTTAGAAACTCCCACGATATTTGGTCGTAGCCACGAAGAATAACCTCGCCCAATATTGCCAATAGTGGTAATGCTGTAAGTGCGGCAAACAAATATATTGTCCACAATAATAATTTATCTTTTGCCAAACGGTGTTTAATTCTAGTATTTGTCATAGTATGTTAAGATATTCTAGCACGTTTAATCATCATTTTACCTATCATATTTATTATTGCAGTAATAAGGAAAAGAATAAGCCCAATGGCTATAAGCGAGGAAAGACGCAAATCAGATGCTTCGCCAAATTGGTTGGCAATTATCGAAGCCATCGAGTTTCCCGTAGATGTAATAGAATCCGGTATATTATTGGTATTCCCTATAAGCATTGTTACAGTCATTGTTTCGCCTAAAGCACGACCAATAGCCAATACATACGATGAAAATATACCCGATCCGGCTACAGGAAATATTATTTTTCTTACCACCTCGGCACGTGTAGCACCAAGACTATAAGCACCTTCTTTAAGTTCTTTGGGAACCATCTTTATAAACTCTGAACTAAGCGACGACACGTATGGTATTATCATAATTGCAAGCATTAGCGATGCGGTAAGTACTCCTGAACCTTGTGGCGAAATATCCAACGACATTATTATTGGGCGTAGAGTATAGAACCCCCATAGCCCATATATTATAGAAGGAATACCCGCCAATAAGTCGGTGACGGTACCCAATACAGCAGCAATCTTTGTGCCTCTGAAATATTCGCCTGTAAAAAAAGCAACAGACAACGAGAAAGGAATACAAAAAATAATAGCAAGCAAAGTAGTCATTAATGTTCCCGAAATAAACGGCAAAGCACCATATTGTTCATTTCCTTGGGTGTAACTCCAATCCGACGAAGTAAGAAATTTTAAAAATCCAAAATGTTGAAAGGCTTCATAAGCATCGGTAAAGAGGGCGTAGATTACGCCCCCACATACCAACGGTATTATCAATGCCGATGCAAATAGAAGTATTTTATATAGTTTATCGTTCATAGTTCACTTAGTATTATTGCATTATAGCAACACCGTTGTATGTAACCGATTTCAGATTATTTATGCTTAGTTCCTTTGCTTTGGCAGGAAGTGGTGCATAATGGATTTCAGATGTAATACTTTGAGCTTCATCAGAAAGTATGTATTTTATCAAATCTAGAGTAGCAATAGCCTGCTCTTTTGACCGATTGGAATAGTTTTGTTCCTTATATATAATCATCCAAGTAAAACAGCTGATAGGGTATGCACCATCTGCGTCAGAGTTAGTTATCGATGTTCTAGTGTCGGCAGGTATTTCGCCTGAAGCAGCTGCCGAAATACTTTCGCTCGAGGGTGAAACAAATTCTCCTTTGGAATTTTCTATTTTGGCGTATGGTATTTTTTGAGCGAAGGCATATTCCGAGCCCACATAACCGATAGTGTTTTTAGTTTGCGATATTACTCCGGCTACACCGGGATTGCCTTTAGCCGCTTGTCCGCAAGGGAAGTTAACCGATTTTCCTGCACCATACTTTGTAGCCCACATCGGACTTACCTTTGAAAGATAGTCGGTAAATACGAATGTTGTTCCCGAACCATCCGAACGAAATACAGGCATGATAGCTTCGGCAGGGAGATTAACATCCGGATTGATAGCCACTAAGCGAGGGTCGTTCCACATAGTTATATTTCCTGCAAAAATGTCTGCAACAATTTCACCTGTAAGATTTAGGTTGTCCACACCGTCCAAATTGTAGGCCACTACCACAGCACCCATACATGTAGGAATATGAATTACCGGTTGCATATCACTCATCTCACTATCGGTAAGGAAAGCATCACTACCTGCAAAATCCACAATCTTGTCTTTCAGATTACGCACACCACCACCCGAACCTATGCCTCCGTAGGCTACTGCATCGCCTGTTTTTTCGGCAAATTGTTCGAATATTACATTGTAAAATGGAAGTGGGAAGGTAGCTCCGGCTCCCGAAAGCTCCTGAGCCACACGTGATTCATTGTTTGTACTATCGCCACACGACGACATGCCAAGGGCGAATACTAATGTTGCAATTGTCAAAAAAATCTTTTTCATCTTATCTATATTTTAATGTTTTATAATCCAAAATAACAACTTATGTATGCCGAACAATAATTTTCTGCACCTTCGGCTTTAGGCATATTTATTCTGAAATTAGGTGCTATCTTTACATATTTGCCCAATTTAAATTGAGCACCTACAATAGCGGCAGACTCATCTTTTGCAGAATTCAAATCATTTTTAGAACTTAGTTCGTCGAAACGTGCATAAAGTTCTGTCGTTTTCGAAAGTTTTACGGAAGTAAATATCGAATAACCATCTTTGTCGGCATTGCTGTCGAACGATGAGTTTTGCATATAGTTGTATTCCACACCCATTGTAAACTTATCCGATTTGTATCCTGCAAAGGTTGCTATGTTGGCAATGTCTTTATCCTCAACTTCGCCACTTGTGTTCAATCCGCCATATAAACGAACATAGAAATTAGTAATAGGGTTAACTGTTAGGCCTAATCCATAATTCAAACCATTGTTTTGTTGTATTTTCTTGTAGCCTTCACCATTCACTATGATAGCATCGGCCGAAATTCGATCGTTGAATTTGTAGGTTGCCGATATACCAAGGTCGGCACTGCTACCAAACTTGTATTGATCCTGGAATGATTTCATAATATAGCGGTAGCCCCAAAATTTTTCTTGAAAATTGAATTGTGTGGTCGATATAAGCCCACCATTCAATGTAAGTCTACCCGTTTTCCACGACAGCATTGCATTCTTGATATAAGCCAATCGGTGATAATCGTCTACATTCGACGACTTACCCACATCCATTACTGCTTTCATAGAAAGTCCATTTTCTAATTTGTACTCATAGCCTAAATAGCTACGTTCTAATTCAAAACCATAGTTGCAGTTATCGGTATCAAATTCGCTATTGAAATTTCCGAATACTTGAACAATTGTTTTACCTTTTGGTTCTTCCGGCTTTGATTCTTGTGCCTGAAGCGAAATTCCCATGCAGGCTAAAAGTCCTGCTAAAATTACATGTTTTTTCATTGTATTTCTCTTTTTGTATGTTTTAAATTTTCACGGTGCAAAAGTAGTTCGAATATATTACAAGAGTATTACAAGAAAAATAAACCTTTTTTACACAGCGTTTTTACGATTGTCACGCCTCTTTTAC
>JAGCLZ010000072.1 GCA_017646685.1 Bacteroidales bacterium
CTTTTGGGTCATAACCCTGCGGTTTACGACCCAAAAGTGCCATAGTTTTGACCCGTAACCATGGCACTTTTGATGGCTAAACCGCAGGGTTACGAATGGCAAAGCGTATGATTTGTGTTACCTTGTGGCATTAAGGTTTAATGCAAGTTTTTTGAGTCCCCACACTCAATTTCTTGAGAGTGCGTTGTCTGCAGACTGAGAGTACACTCTCAAAAAATTGACCTTTCATGGCTCTTCGGGCACCTCTTTAAGACTTTTTTCAGCATACAGCAAATTCATAAAAATCACATTCGGATTTTTAAATTTTCCTGCTTTTACAGGAACTTTCACTTTGCAAAGCGGCATTACGCAAATCACATTACAGAAGTTGCCTTAAGATATATACCTTAGCGGCAAAGGATATATTATAAAAGGAAGTGGGATATACATCCGGCTACTACCGGATATATATCCCACTGTTTTTGCACAATATATGTGTGCGTTACGTTGATAACATATTACATACTTCCCATAGACTCGCCTGTTTTGGCTCTGTTTTCCAGTTCCATCTTTCCAAAGCGGAATGTAAGCCCAAGGCTTATGGCACGGCTGTTGGTTACACGGTTGGTGCTGGACGATATGTAATATGGATTATTGATTATGTTTTCACTCTTATTCCAGTTAAACAAATCCCATACACTTATGTGCATCGAAAGTTTACGCTTGAAGAAATCGGCACGCACACCACAGTCTATACTATATGTCGGCTTGCTTTCGGCATAAAGAGTTTCGGTAGCCGAGCGGTAGCGACCCGATGCGTATATGTTGAATTTCTCCCATACCTTGGCATTAACATTGAGGTTGAAGCTGTAGCTGAACGACTCGTTAGATTTCAGTTCTTCACCTTCTAGGTATTCGTAATACGAATCATACATATTGGCATAGAAACGTACATTTACAAAAGCAGCGGGGCGATAGGTTACACGGAACTCGGCTCCTGTGCTATGCGACGAACCCAAATTTACAGGCATACTATAGTTGACATAACGTCCAAACACGTCGCTATATACCGCAGTAGTAAGGGTATTAACCTCGTTGGTAACGTTGCGGTGATAAGCCGAGATGCCTATCGAGCCAAAGTTTTCGTAAAACTTGGTCCAACCTCCTTCGAACGAATTGGTGTAAACAGCTTCCAACAGTGGGTTTCCTGTGCGGTAACTATCTTCGTTATAAGTGATAAATGATGTCAAATTGCTTGGACTTGGAGGGGTAATACGACGAGAGTAACTCAACGTAAAGTTATGCATAGACTCGGTACGGTACGATAAGTGCAATGACGGACGTAGATTAAAGAAACCTAAACCTTCTACATTATCCTTGGGCGAGTTATGTATAATATAGTCTCTAGTCTCGTACTCGGCTCGCAAACCGGCCTTTGCTGTAAAGTTTCCAAACTGATGTCGTATGGTAAAATATCCACCCAATTCCTTGCTTACATTCCTCGAGTCTTCAAAACGGAGAGAGTCTAACTGATACTCTTCTGTTCCCCACACCAAAGTATCGGTAGTGATTCTATCGTCGGAATTGTAATAGCGTGTAGATATCCCAGCCTCAATTTCACCATTTTCGGAATAAGGGTATGAGTAATCCACATCAAAGTTTATACTACCACTCAATCCTTCATTCAGATACTTCCTATCGAAATTAAGATTGGTGTAGGGTGGCTGATACTCACGTATAGTAGCATTGGTATATTTGTTTTTATTGAAACTTCCTGACAAGTCCGCCATTATCTTATGCCCATCGTTATTGAACTTATGCTCGTAATTAAGTCCATAGTATCCAAAAGTGTAGGTACTTTTATAATCTTCTTGCGTTGTATAATCGTAAAAAATGTCTCTCTCTATACGGTCATAATCATAAAACGAATTGTAACCACTATTGGACGAACTTACACTTCCCCAAAAGGATATATTGTTCATAGAGTCGAACTCATACGACATACTTAGATGGATGTTTGGCGATAAAGATTTGCGATCAGTCTCAGAAGTATACTTTTGATAACTGGCAGTATCCTTGTTTTGATCGAGGAATATTGAATAACCATCCGATTCGCTCTCTCTCTTCGAATACCAAGCACCTGCATATACGTTGAACGACAACTTTTCGTTGGCCCACATATATGATACCCAAGGCGAAAGACTTGGTTGCTGAGAAGCACGAAGTCCAAAACTTGTAAAACTATTATGCTTTACGTGGGCCGAAGTTACTATGTTGATAACACCGCCATCGGTTTTAGATCCATAACGTGCCGAGGGGTTGGTAATAACCTCTATACGTTCCAACGCATTGGCAGGCAGTTGTTGGATATATGTTTTTAGGTTTTCCTCGTTGAGGCGAGAAGGTTTATCGTTGATCCAAATTTCCACGCTACTTACACCTCTTAGGGTAACATTGCCTTCCAAATCCACCTCTACACCTGGGGCATTTTGCAAAGCATCAGCAGTGGTTCCTGACTGTATGCTGGGGTCTTCCGATACATTATACATTGTCTTTTCACCATCAGCAGCATACATTGGCTTCTTTTCCTTTATCACTACGGCATCCAACGTGGTAGCGCCTTTGCCTATCTTTACCACACCAAGGTCTATGTTGCCTTGTGGCACCTTCACAAGCACATAGGTACTCTGATAACCAATGCTAGATACCCGCAAATAATACTCACCTGTAGGCACGTTGGTGATGGTAAACTTTCCTTTATCATCAGTAGAAGCACCACGAACAAAAGTACTATCTTCTACTTTAAGCACGCCTACATTGGCATACATAATTTTCGCTTTACTACCTTCTTCTTCCAACACTCCAGATACAGAGTAAGTGGCTACATCAGATTTTTTTGTCTGGTTGTTTTGTTGTTGTTTCATGTGAGGAGGCATACCCCCTCTTGGAGCCTTTCCTCCCGAACGATGTCCACCACCTGGTCGTTGAGCATCAACAGTCATATTGCCAACCAATAGCAGCAATGCTAACGATACTAATTTTAATATTCTCATATTCATTTATATTTTTATGTGTATACTATAATTTATTCAATTTCTATCTGATGACAGCTTCAATAACTGATATAACTATTATTTAGTATTTAGAATAGTTGTTTTATTGCATATCTGTCAGAAAATATTTCGTTAGCCAACCAACGAAACCTTTCCACCTGTCAAACAATACTTCTCACCCGATTCGGGACAAGAAGCATAACCATCATTATCAAACTCCAACCTATGTCCACACCTACTTATCCACCCCAACTGATGGGCAGGATTACCTACAAACAAAGCATAATCGGGCACGTTCTTGGTTATCACAGCACCGGCACCTACAAAAGCATATTCGCCAATGTTATGCCCACACACTATAGTGCTGTTGGCTCCTATGGTAGCCCCTTTACCTACATGGGTTGGGGCATATTGGTCTTTGCGACAGATCGCACTGCGTGGATTTATCACATTGGTAAATACACACGAAGGACCCAAAAACACATCATCATCACACACAACGCCCGTGTAGATAGATACATTATTTTGCACCTTAACATTGCGTCCCAACACTACATGGGGCGATACCACTACGTTCTGCCCAATATTACAACCTTCGCCTATGGTACAGCCACTCATAATATGCGAGAAATGCCATATCTTGGTGCCGTGTCCAATACTACACCCCTCATCTATCACAGCTGTTTCGTGTGCGTAATATTCTTGTTTCTCCATCGGTGTATGCGTTTTATTTGCTTCTGATATATTGTTCCCACTTCCATGCAGATACCAAGGTATCTTCCAAACTACGTTCGGCCTTCCAGCCTAGCTCGTTGTTTGCCAATGTAGTGTCAGCATATATTGCCACCACGTCGCCGGGTCTGCGAGGTGCTATCTTATAGTTTAGTTTCAAACCATTTACCTTCTCAAACATATTCACAAGTTCAAGTACCGAAGTACCCTTGCCTGTACCAACATTGAATATCTCGTAGTTTTCTTTGTTACGACCTTCCACCATTCTTGTAATGGCAGAGACGTGAGCTTTGGCTAGATCTACCACATCGATATAATCGCGAATACAAGAACCGTCAGGTGTAGGATAGTCGTTTCCAAACACGCTCAAACACTCTCTTATACCTGATGCTGTTTGTGTTATAAACGGCACCAAATTATTAGGTACTCCACGGGGCAATTCTCCGATAAGAGCCGATGGATGTGCTCCTATAGGATTGAAATACCTCAAAGCAATGCCCTTGATGGCTGTTGATGATGCTACAGTATCGCGCAATATATCTTCGCAAATCTGTTTGGTATTACCATACGAAGAAGTGGCCGGCATACGTGGAGTTTGCTCCGTTACAGGTAGCACTTCACTTTCGCCATACACAGTAGCAGATGACGAGAACACAATATTGCTACGATTGTACTGCTTCATCAATTCCAATATATTCAAAAAAGAAGTGATATTGTTACGATAATACTTTAAAGGCATCTCTACTGATTCGCCTACAGCCTTGAAGGCTGCAAAATGTATAACCGAATCAAAATCATAACGTTTAAAGACACCTTCCATGGCTTCGAAGTTGCAACAGTCCACCATCTCAAAGGGAATCTTTCGTCCTGTTATCGCTTCCACACCTTTGAGGCAGGTATCATCGCTGTTGGAAAAGTTGTCCACAGCCACCACATCAAAACCTGCATTTATAAGTTCTACCAAAGTATGCGAGCCTATAAATCCCGCTCCTCCCGTTACCAATACACAATGTTTCTTATTGCTAGTCATAGTTGTATGTTTTAAAAAACGAACGCAGAACAAGAAGCAATATCATAGTGTCTCATTCTGCGTTGGTTAATTGTTATGTTATATAATATTGTTTATTCAATTTATAACTTTCTATTGATGATCCAAAGCTGTGTAGATAGAATTGTTGCTCTTAAACTCGGGAACAATCTTTTTCATCTTGGCCACAATCTTGTAGTCATCGCATGTATCTATTATATCTTCCAATTCTGCAATCTCGGTGTTCACTTCATCACGAGTATATTGACGCACTTTGGCTCGCATAATCTTCGGATTTTCAGTTTCAATAGTATTCTCCTTGGTAGCCAATAGCTCCTCATAAAGTTTCTCGCCCGGACGCAATCCCGTTATCTCTATTTCCACATTGGGCACATGCGAAAGCATAATCATCTTCTTGGCCAAATCGTAGATCTTAACAGGTTTGCCCATATCAAAAACAAAGATATTATTGTTGTCGCCAATAGCACCTGCCTCTAACACAAGGCTGCATGCCTCGGGAATAGTCATAAAATAGCGGATAATATTGCGATCTGTAACCGTAAGAGGTCCACCCTTTTCCAACTGTTTCTTAAACAATGGTATCACCGAACCATTGGAACCCAACACGTTTCCAAACCTTGTGGTGATAAACTTGGTAGTTTCCGACTGACGGCTTTGAGTATAAATTTCTGCTATTCGTTTGGTAGCACCCATCACATTGGTTGGGTTTACAGCCTTGTCGGTTGATACCATAACAAACTTCTCTGCCTTGTATTCCACAGCCAAATCTACCACATTCTTGGTACCAAACACATTCACAAACACTGCTTCGTAAGGAAATTCTTCCATAAGCGGTACATGCTTGTAAGCAGCAGCGTGGTAGATAACTTGGGGGTGAAAACGCTCAAACACCTCATGCATCTTGCGGTAGTCCTTAACGTTGGCTATAACAAACTCCATCGGAACTTCCAAATTCTTATACGGCTCATTGTTTTTCAATTCAAACTGAAGGTC
>JAGCLZ010000073.1 GCA_017646685.1 Bacteroidales bacterium
ATTATGTATTGTATCTACTTTGTGTTGTATGGCTCAGAAAAAGTATCCAACCCCACACGAAGTTACAGAAATTTTTAGGAAAGAAAACTATTCGGATCTAAACACCAATGCGATATATGAGGTGAAAATTTATATTATCGACACTTATCATAGTAAAATGGAGTTAGTTAAAGATATAAATCATTTATATGATATAAATTATGTACGATCACATTACTCCATGTATATTCATGTTATTGAAAGAAATACTATAGAATATTTATTCGATAGTATTTTTCGCAGTGGTGATACATTGATTAAACTTGATCTAGAAAAAAAAGACCAATTTCGACCAATGTTTATGGAGCCTAAAATAGTAATAGACTTTATTATGAACCCTGGATATTGTCCAAGATTTAGAATGAATGAGCAAGACCTATTAACAATAGGAATAGATTCTTTTGGATATATTTGTATAGGAAAAGAAGAAAATTTATATTATCCCAATGTTAGACTATTGAATTTTATAGAAGAATATTTTCATCGCATTGTTAGATTTTACTCATTAGAAAAAAGTAGGCGTAATGAACAAAGTAATAATGAATAGTTATATACCCCCAAATATTCCCCACTCCTTCACCGGGAAAACTTGTTCTCCGCTTTTGCATTATCACTTCGTTAACCATACAAATTCCTGCGGAAACGCTATCGCAAACTCACAGGGTTTGCTTCACGCAGAGACAGGCTTTTCCTACTTCGGAGCATGGTATTACGACTCGGATATTTTGATAGGGTGGTTGTCTGTAGATCCTATGGCGGATAAGTATCCGAGTTTGTCGCCTTACGCTTACAGCAATTGGAATCCTATAAAACTTATAGATCCAGATGGCAATTCTCCAATATCGGTATTAGCTAAAATGATGCTGAAACGTACAGCAAAAGAGGGTGCACAAATTTATGCAAAAAAACAAATTGAAAATAGACTAAAAAAAATACATGACTAAAGATATTGCAAAACAATTTGCAAAAGATTTAGATGATATTTTAACTACACTTGATAATGATAATATTCTTGAAACAGTTGTCGAATTTATACCATTTGTAGGAGATATTTATGGTGCTGGAAAATTCATTGATAAAGTTGCAAAAGTGTACGAGAAATTGCAGGATTTAGAAAATAAATACGTCGAGAGAATTTATAAATCACTACCTAAAAAGGAAGCTGAAAAATTTAAAAGAGCTATGAGAAATGCAGGTGTACGAGATGCAAGGAATGATCAAAAAAATGAAGTTAAAACTTTGGGTGAAACATATAGCAAAGGGAATAGCATAGAAGGACATCATAAAGTTCCAGTATCAAGAGATGTTTCACAATCTTCTGATCCTAGAAATATCGAATTTATGTCTCGTAACAAACACCAAGAAATACACAAAACTAAAACATTAGATTAAACTATGACTACATTTGAACTGACTGAAACACAAAAGAAGATATTGGAAATATATAAGGATTGGGCTCCGGAATTTCTTTTGGAAAATATATCAAGGTATATAATGAAGGATGATTTTTTGCTGAAATCTAAAATTCCGGATGATCTTTTGGAAGAGATGGACGACTATTCGGAAACACTGCGAGACGACCATATACTGCATAGCGACCTCGACAGCACTGAGAAAATAAAGTATGCCAAAGCCATAATAAAAGAACATAAACTTTTACTTACAACATTTTCGTTCGACATTTACACTGAGCTAATGAATACTATTAGCGAAGTGGCAGAGGATAGCAAGACATTAAAAACAAAAAAGGGGCAAAGAATGTTGGCTTCGATAAATTGGATGAAAGAGCTTAGGAAGTCGATGCCTAGTGATATGAAAGAAACTATTAGAATGGGACTATCTTGTCTTTTTGACGGAAGCGACCCTTCGAGTATTATTATAGGGGGATATTCTCTAACGATGACTCCTGCCGAACTGGAAGGTTACTTTATGTCATTGAATCCACCCGTTAAGCCGTTCTTTCTTTTCTTGGATGGCACTGCCGATAATTTCATAAAACAGCTGGATAAAGAACTTATAAATTCTGCCAAGAAATGGATGAACGAAACAGCAAACACCATGCCTAAAGATTTGAAGGATAATATTCAGATAGGGTATACAATACTGAATGATGAAGCCAAACCTATTGACATAATTATAACCGGACATTTGGGAACAAAAACAAGAGAAGAAGTGGAAAGCTACTTTATGAATTTGAATCCACCGGTGACACCATCTTTCAATTTGAGATAATAGATAAATACAGCAACAGATGACAGAGGAAGAAAAGAAATCACTACAAGCAACAGTGGCAAAATGGTCGCGTGCTTTTATTTTGGAGAGGCTCAACGATGTAGTGGACAATGAACCATGTGGAGATATTCCCCACGAAAGAATAGAAAACAAAATATTGGACGAGATAGACAAGTGTTCGGACATTTTGAAAAATGATACTATCCTGCATGGCGAGTTAGATAGCAATGCAAAGATAACGCATGTAAAAACAATCATATCCGAACATGAAGCTCAGCTGAAAGAAGCAATGAATCCGGACACATACTTTGACCTGATGATTGCAATAAAAAAAGCTGAAAAAGAAATAAAGTGGAAAAACTCAAAACAAGGAAAACTAATGTCTGCTATAGCTGAATGGGTCGAGAAAGCCAGAAGTGTAGTACCCAACGAGATAAGAGACACGATAGTAATAGGTCGTAATCTCTGCGACAATGCTCCTTGCAATATCCTTATCGGAGGCTATTCCGACATGATGAGCATAGCCGAATTGGAGAGTTTCTTTATGAGCCTAAATCCGCCGATAGAACCATTGTTCGTTTTTACTACGATGAAAGAATAGTGATTAATAAACGAAAGAGGATGACATTGTAAATGAAATAATACATAATATGGCATTAATTCAAGACAATATGAATAGTTTAAATTATAATTCAGAACAAAACTTTATTACTGAACTAAAAGCTATAGTATCTGTATGTAGACAAAAAGCATATAGCATTATTGATACAGCACAAGTGGTAATGAATTGGAATATTGGTAAACGTATTGTATAGCAAGAACAATGTGGACAAGCAAAAGCCCAATATGGAAAATATGTTGTAAAACTTGCATCCGAAGAGCTTACAGCAGAATATGGAAATGGCTTTTCGGAATCAAACATACGTAGTTTTCGAAAATTCTATATAGAGTTTAGTAGTTTGCCAATTCAGCAGACGCTGTCTGCTGAATTAGACAGTCAAATTGAGCAGATACCGTCTGCCAAATTACCACACTTATCGTGGAGCCATTATGAGCGACTGATGAGGGTTACTAACAAAGAAGCTCGACTATGGTATATGAACGAAGCCGAATCGCAAATGTGGAGTGTACGAACACTAAACCGAAACATATCTACACAATACTATGAACGGTTGTTGTTATCTCAAACAAAAGATGAGGTACAAACCGAAATGAAAAACAAAACTGCCAAATATCAAACTGATAAATTAGAGTATATAAAAAATCCTGCAATATTAGAGTTTTTGGGACTCCAACCCAACAGTGGATATACCGAGCAAAAATTGGAAAAAGCCATAATAGACAACATTCAAAAGTTTTTAATGGAAATGGGCAAAGGCTTTGCTTTTGTAAATCGTCAAGAACTTATACGTACTGAAATAAGAGATTATTACATCGATTTGGTTTTTTACAATTACATCTTGAAATGTTTCTTTTTAGTTGATCTAAAGATTGGATGCATAACACACCAAGACGTTGGGCAAATGGATATGTATATACGCATGTATGACGAACTTAAACGAACTGAGGGCGATAACCCTACCATAGGGATCGTACTATGTGCCGAAACAGATCCTGCTATTGCTAAATATTCGATATTGAAAGGTAACGAACAACTCTTCGCTTCTAAATATGAGCTTATTCTGCCTAAAGCAGCAGAACTTCAAGCTGAAATCAACCGCCAATCGGAATTGATCAAAATGCAATTAAAAATAGACAATGAAGAATAATTATAAACAACATTTCACAAATCACAAGTAAAACATTTTAAGACATACCTATATAAAACTATTTTACCACCTCTCGATGGAGGAAAAATATTTCATGCAAAAGTGGAACAAAACGTGTCTATATCAAAATAATTCCGTAACTTTGCAAACCGAAACCAACGAAGAATATGCATCAAAACTATATAAAATATAATACCAAAACAGCCTCAAAAAGTACTCCATATTTTACCGGGAAAACTTGTTCTCCGCTTTTGTGCTATCGCAAAACTAACCGCACAAACTCCTGCGGAAACGCTATCGCAAACTCGCAGGGTTTGCTTCACGCAGAGACAGGCTTTTCCTACTTCGGAGCACGATATTACGACTCGGATATTTTGACGGGTTGGCTTAGCTTGGATCCTATGGCGGATAAGTATCCTGGTTTGTCTCCTTATGCCTATTGTGCTTGGAATCCTATTAAGTTGGTGGACCCTGATGGAAGAGATTGGTACCAAAATGAATTGACTGGTGCAATTTACTATAATATTAAGATTAGGGGAGCTGAAGCTGCAGGAACTGGAGCAATGAAAGGTGATGGATGGAAATATTTAGGAGAAAATAATATGTTCACAACAGATGGTTTTAATAAGTCTGATTGGGACATTATTCGACGGAATAATGGAAAATTTACGTACGATAAACTTTCGAATAGTTTTAATATGGAATTATCGTTAGACGGAGACAGAGCAAAATCAGTTATGGAGTCTGTAGGGTATAAGCAAGTCCCAACTCAAGTTGTTACATATAATGACACCTACACACAAGAATTTAACGTATTAAATGAACACACTATTAATGTTACTTATGGGAACATATACGAATATACAGAAAAAGTTGCTTATTTTCCAGAATCTTATTCAGAAATCCGTCGTTCAAGTTTAGATGATGTGTATGGAAAAATTGATTATATCAAAAATAATATACCATATGCAAGCAGACAAACAATTAATTACAGAAAAACAGGTTTAAACAAAATTTTTCCTGGGCTATCTGCTATACATGGAGGAATACATAACTATGTCAATTATTATAACATGGGCAATATAACGAATTACTCTGGAAATAATACATTAATTAATGAAATATTGAGAAAATGAACAAGATAATTAAATTAATAATATTATTTACATGTGGGATATTATTTTCGAATTGCACCCATAATAATATGCGATATAATCCGTCTCAATTGTTGTTTCTTAAACAAATGAGTTTGATGTATGAAAAAAATATTGTAGATTTTTTTCCTTCGGATTATAATAACCCATCGTGTGAAAGTAAATGGGGAGCTTATTATTATTCTCCACAAGATAATTCAGGAGGGAGTTGTTTTCGTAGTCTTGCTTTTTTTTCAAAAGAGGTTTCTTCTTCATTATTGGATAGTTTGGAATCGATAAATCATGTTGAACAAGTAAAATACAGTGATACATTATTTTTGATAGATATACCATATATGAAAGATGCAGAATCATATCGCAATATGATGAAAGATTCCTTTCAAATCCCCATATCCAACATGAGACACTCATATTTTACATTAGGTGAGTATTATGACACTCTTTTTATCGGAGAACATGGATTTACACGGGAGTGCGAAATTCTCCCAAAAGATTTAATTGTTTATATAGTTGAAGCAGCTAATGGTAATTTTTGGAAAAACAAAGAGAAAGCTAATTGTGAAGAGAGACCGGTATTATCTGAATATTGGAAGCATGGATATGTAAAAGGAATCGCCTTATCGAGAGAGTTATCACGTGTATGTTGGTGGGCTATGGCATGGTAAACGATTGCAAAAGGAAATGTATTATAAGAAAACTACATAATAATGCTACAACTACGCGTAAATATAACCCCGAAATACTGGCAAGAAACACACTATAACTACGTGGTAAATAGTGGTCTTGGGGCTCCAGATTGCTTTTTTTCTTTGTTCTCCACTTTTGCATTATCACTACGTTAACCATGCAAATTCCTAGCGGAAACGCTATCGCAAACTCGCAGGCTTTGCTTCATGCTTTTGTGCTATCGCAAAGCTAACCGCACAAATTCCTACGGAAACACTATCAAAAAGCCACTTTTAGAAACCGCCTACAACCAAAATATTATGACAAATATTTGAAACACTTGTCGTTAAAAGCTCTTTTGGAAGTTGCTTTAAATTTCTAATACTACAACAAAGCATTCAACTCCATTCCGCCGAAACCATAAAGCGTCGTCGGTACTATTCATCACGCCTTTTTATTTTATTTTCAATGATATAACCAATTGGCAACAAACCTCAACACTCGGTTATTTCCAAACTATTTCAAAGAACTCACCCGTTTGCCGATAGGGGATTGGCGATTTTGTTGTGCGAAATGTTTTGCGAGGTTGTAAGAGAGATGAGGTAGAAGCAAAAACATTTTCGTTCAACGTATTACCCAAATCACACTTTTCGTTTTGATTTTGCAAAGATACGAATATCCGAAATATCACTTTACCGTTTTGTCCTGTTTTGTCCTGTTTTGTCCCGTTTTGTCCCGTTTTGTCCACTTTTTGTTTGTAATAAACTGAATTACAATGGTGATTTTTTCGACAATTGAGTTTCGAGAAATGAGCTTTGAGCAGTGAGCCGGCTACCGCCTTAGCTTCGCAGACTACAAGTCCACAAGACTACAAGTGGTTGCCGCCTCACTCGTTGTCTTGTAGTCTCGTTGTTTTGTAGTCCGGCGAAGCCTTGAAATCGCGGCGACTTGTCAGCACCTCCGTCCGCCACCACTCAAGTATCCCCCTTAAGTATTCCCCTTTAGGGGGAATACGGGGGGATACGGTGGTAAGGCGGGGCTGACAATGTCGAAGTTCAATTTTTAGCTTCGCTCACGCTCCGCAGACTACGAGACCACAAGTCTACAAGTGGCTTCCGACTATGCTCAGCCGGTACTTCGCAGACTACGAGTCGTGAGCCATGAGACGTGTGCCGGTTACCGCCGGCCTTTGGTCTTACGACATTTGTCGTCAGTCTTGCTTCAGCCATGCAGTTTACGATGTAAAAGACCCATGGTTTTGACCCGTAAACCGCACACTTTTGAGTGCCAAACCGCCACTTTTTTTTCGAGAAAAATTTGGTGGTTTGAGAAAAAGGTCGTACTTTTGCAAAACTTTCCTAGAGGTAGAGAATGGCGTTGCAGGATGATTTAGAGGTTGATATCCGGCACGGTAAGAGAACCATTCGAGGTACAAGAGAGATGTTTTTATTTGGGCTATAGAGCTTGAGGCTTAGAGCTAGGGTTTTGTGTTTGCCGGGCAAGAGATATTTTTTCAATTGTAGGCTTTTGGTTGTTACTGTTTGTTGTAGGTCGGTTTGGGTAATTTACGAAATTGCAAGAAATCCAAATTCCGGTTCTTTCTGCAACTTTGCAATCGAAACCATGCGGTTTACAACCCCAAAGTGCATAGTTAGAGGTTGTAACTATGACACTTTTGACCACTAAACCTCATAGTTTTAATGTCCTTATGTGTGCCTATTGAGATATTGATATAGGCAAGTTCTAAAAATTCCACGTTCTATGAAATATCATCGTGAAATAAAAGAACTTTTATGTGCGTTGCATTGTTGAGTGCATCGATGTTACACACACTCAAAAGAGCTAATGCTTAGGCATTGCTCTTCGGTCCTTAATGCGTCGACGTCCCCCTAAGTCTTTCTATTTCTTTTTCAATAGCATATCCCTCTATACTCAATCAAAAGAAAGTAGAAATCATCCTAGAAAAATTCGTAAATCACCTGCAAAGCAATTGTTGAAATTGCCTTATTTTCTCGACACAAAAATATTCATCCGTTGCATTATTGACAAATTAAAAAGCAGTGTTCAAAAAATAATCGACAAATATGCCTTATTATTCGCAATAAATTCGTACTTTTGCAAAAAAAATAAACCATCTATTATGTTCGAGAATTTAAGCAATAAACTAGAAAAAGCGTTTAAAGTATTAAAGGGAAAAGGCTCAATAACAGACATTAACGTAGCCGAAACGATGAAAGAGATACGCCGTGCATTGCTCGATGCCGACGTTAGTTATCCTATTGCAAAAGAATTTACCGACAAGGTAAAAAGCCAGGCTTTGGGTATGAATGTGCTTCAATCGGTAGAGCCCGGACAGATGATGGTAAAGATTGTCAAGGACGAACTTACCAAACTTATGGGTAGCGAAGCAGTAGACATCAACATCAAAGGTTCGCCTGCAATAGTGTTGATAGCCGGTTTGCAAGGTTCGGGTAAAACCACCTTCTCGGCCAAATTAGCCAACTACCTAAAGAACAAAAAGAATAAAAGCGTTATGCTTGCTGCAGGCGATGTGTATAGGCCTGCTGCTATAAACCAGCTGCAAGTATTGGGCGAACAGATAGGAGTGCCGGTATATGCCGACCTCGAAAACAAGAACCCCATACTTATTGCCGAACGAGCACTGAAAGAAGCCAAAGACAAAAACATACAGGTGCTGATTGTGGATACTGCCGGCCGTTTGGCAGTAGATGAACAAATGATGGACGAGATTGCCGGTCTGAAACGCAGCCTGAACCCACAAGAAACATTGTTTGTTGTAGACTCGATGACCGGACAAGACGCAGTGAACACTGCCAAGGCTTTCAACGACCGTTTGGACTACGACGGTGTGGTACTTACAAAACTTGATGGCGACACTCGCGGCGGTGCCGCACTAACGATACGTTATGTAGTGGACAAGCCAATAAAGTTTGTAGGTATAGGCGAGAAAGTCGATGCCCTCGATGTGTTCCACCCCGAACGTATGGCCAACCGTATATTGGGAATGGGCGATATAGTTTCGCTGGTTGAACGTGCCCAAGAACAATACGACGAAGAGGAAGCTCGCAAACTGCAAAAGAAAATTGTAAAGAACGAATATAACTTCGAAGACTTCCTTACACAGATAAATCAGATAAAAAAGATGGGTAACGTCAAAGACCTGTTGGGAATGATACCCGGCATGGGCAAAATGGTAAAAGATGTGGAAATAGGCGATGACGCTTTCAAAAGCATCGAAGCCATAATAGGGTCAATGACACCCTACGAACGTCGCAACCCATCGGTGATAAACGGCAGCCGCCGTATGCGTATAGCCAACGGTAGCGGCAACACCATTCAGGAAGTAAACCGCCTTTTGAAACAGTTTGAAGAAACACGCAAGGTAATGAAAATGGTGAGCAGCTCCAATGGCCGTGGATTGAGCAACATGATGCGTAAACGTAGAAGATAAACGCCGGCACACACATTGGCCAAATAAACAAAACTTGAACAAAGGAATAGAATTATCAATACTTAATACATTTTGGTATGTCGAACAACATAAGTACTAAACTAATTGACGGTAAAAAAATTGCAGCCGAAATCAAGAACGAAATTGCAGCCGAAGTAAGACAAATGGAAGCCGAAGGCAAACGTTGCCCACACTTGGCAGCCATATTGGTTGGCGACGACGGTGCCAGCAAAACATACGTTGCCTCAAAAGAGAAAGCCAGTAGCGAAGTTGGCTTTACCTCGTCGGTTTACCGCTATCCCGAAACTATAAGCGAAAAAGAACTACTCGAAGCCGTTGACTTCCTAAACAACGACCCCGAAATAGATGGTTTTATAATACAACTACCACTACCCAAACATATAAACGAAAGCAAAGTAATAGAAGCCGTAAGTCCAAGCAAAGACGTTGACGGTTTCAACCCCGTAAATGTAGGAAAGATGATACTGGGATTCTCCACATTCTTGCCTGCCACTCCTTTCGGAATACAAATGCTACTAGAGCGTGCCAACATCGAAACAGTGGGCAAACACTGTGTGGTATTGGGACGTAGCAACATTGTGGGTACACCTATGGCCAATATGCTTTCGCGCAATGCCGCCAACGCCAACTGCACTGTAACGGTATGCCACAGCAAAACCCAAAACCTGGCCGAAATAACACGCCAAGCCGACATACTTATAGTGGCAATAGGCAAACCATTCTTTGTTAAGGCCGACATGGTGAAGGAAGGAGCCACTGTTATAGACGTGGGTATACACCGCATAGAAGACAAAACCACCGAAAAAGGCTACCGAATAGTAGGCGACGTGGATTTCGACAACGTTGCCCCCAAGTGCAGCCACATCACTCCGGTGCCGGGAGGTGTAGGACCTATGACAATAGTGTCGCTACTGGCAAACACCCTAAAAGCATATCGCGAAAATAACAAATAACGACTTTTCAAGGATATATAACATTCGGATATAACAAAATAGATTATAAGCATGGCAATGGACGAAGATATGCTTCCGGTAATGGAAGAATTTTATAGTTTGCAAGGCGAAGGCTACCATACCGGCGAGGCTGCTTACTTTGTTCGTGTGGGCGGTTGCGATGTGGGGTGCTACTTCTGCGATGTAAAGGAGGCATGGGATGCCGCCATACATAACCCTACCAACGTAAACGATATAGTGGGACGTGCCAAACAAATGCCTGCCAAAGCAGTGATAGTAACGGGTGGCGAACCCATGCTGTACAACATGAACAAGCTGTGCTCACTACTAAAACAGGAAAGTATACGTACCTTTTTGGAAACATCGGGCACATCGCCGCTAAGCGGAATATGGGACTGGGTATGCCTTTCGCCAAAAGAAAACCTGCCCACACTGCCGGAGTTCTACAAAGTGGCCGGCGAACTAAAGATGATTGTTTGTCATGAAAACGACTTTGAACGCGCCGAATACCACGCCAATAAAATTGCCCAAGTAAACCCAAAATGCAGGCTATATCTGCAACCCGAATGGTCCGAACGAAAAAAACTGACGCCGCTTATAGTGGAATACATAAAGAAATATCCTAAGTGGAAGATATCGCAACAGACACATAAATACATAGACATAAGATAAAAGAATTTAAAGACTACAAGACAACGATACCCAACAAAAAAAGTTTCGACGACTTGTAGTCTTGTTGTCTGTAGCCATCAGATTGTCTATAAAAAAAACATATAATTATGAATTACGAGTTATACATTGATTACAAATGGTATTTTTTTCTATTCTGCATACTGTTGGGCTTGGGATATGCCCTACTACTATACTTCCAAAACAAAAAATCTGCCCTTTCGTCCAAGGCTCGTATGGTGTTGGGTGGTTTGCGTTTTATATCGGTATCGCTGTTGGCATTACTCCTACTCTCGCCACTTGTAAAGCAAAAAGTCACCAACAAAGAAAAACCAATAATAATTGTTGGACAAGACAACTCGTCGTCCATAATGCTGTGTAAAGACTCTTTGCACTACAAAAACCAATACCTTCCACACCTCCGACAAACCATTGACGAGCTAAGCAACAACTATGATGTACACACATACCTATATGGCGAAACAACACGCAACAGTAGCGATATAACCTTTTCGGACAACAAAACCGACATATCGGAATTTATATCCTACATCGAAAAGCAATACGAAAACCGCAACGTTGGTGCCATAGTGCTTGCCGGCGATGGCATATACAACAGCGGAATGCAACCTACCAATAGCCTAAACAAAATAACATCGCCAATATACACCATTGCAATGGGCGACACCTCGAGCAGGCTCGACGCTATGATAAGCCACGTAAAATACAACAAACTTGCATACTTGGGCAACAAATTTCCTTTGGAAGTAAGCATAAAAGCCCAACAACTGAACGGACAAAACAAGAAACTGACCATTGCAAAAGATGGCAAAACAGTGGCTGAACGCGAAATAAAATATAACGGCAACAACTTTTCCACTACCGAACAATTTGTGCTTGAAGCCGACAACAAAGGATTGCAACAATACACAATAGGATTGGAGGCAGCAGACAACGAAGTTTCGGCATATAACAACCGCCGCACAATAACCATCGATGTTATAGACAATAGGCAAAAAATAGCCATTGTGGCCAACAGCCCACACCCCGACATAGCTGCACTGAAACGCTGTATCGACGATAATGAAAACTACGAAGTAAGTACCTTTTTGGCAAAAGATTTTAAGGAAACGGCAGCAAACTACAACCTTATAGTGGTACACCAACTGCCATCGGCCAACATAAACAACAACGAGGTGATGGCAAAAATTATGGACGCAAAAGTGCCGGTACTGTTCATAATTGGCGAACAAACCAACCTAGCCAAACTAAACAACCTGAAAGCAGGACTACAAATATTCTCAAAGATAAACAAAACCGACGAGGCTCAGCCACTGTTCAACAAAGAGTTTACCCTATTCACCTTCGACGAGAATACCTACAAAGCAATAGAACAGTTTCCACCTCTATGCATGCCTTTTGGTGAATACCGCACAGCCACCAACGCTCAAAGCCTGTTCACCGCCAAAATAGGAACACTGGCCGGCGGAAACCCAATGATATGTTTTGTGCAGATGCACGACATAAGATATGGATTCATTGTGGGCGAAGGTATTTGGAAATGGGCTCTTGCCGACTATAGGGAGCACAACACTCACAGCAACTTCAACACCCTTATAGACAAAACCATTATGTACCTTTCACTAAGGATAAACAAAGATAAGTTCAACATCAACGTTCAAAACTCGTATAGCGACACCGAACCCATAATATTTGGAGGCGAGCTGTACAACGACAACTTCGAGCCCATCAACACCCCTGAAGTAACGCTGACACTAACCACTCCCGATGGCGAAAAGAAAGAGTACCACTTTAACCAAACCAACAACGGCTACCACCTAAACATAGGCAGCATGCCCGAAGGACACTACACATATACCGCCACCACTACCTACAACCATAAGCAGATGGCCACTTCGGGTGCATTTGTGGTAGAAACCACAATGCTGGAAGACATAAACCTTGTGGCCAACCATACACTACTCAACACCCTTTCGGCAAAAACAGACGGACAGCTACTATATCCCGATGATATAGAAAACCTGCCTACACTGCTGAAACAACGCAACGACATAAAGACCATCATGTACAGCGAAGAACGATACAGCGAAATACTGAATATGCCTGCTATATTCATAATAATAATTCTCCTGCTCGGAGCAGAATGGATAGCTCGCAAATTCTATGGCGAACTTTAGTATACTATAATCACCACTAGAATATAATAATTGTATGCCAAAGTTGAGTTTGAAAAACGAGATAGTACGCAACTGTACCACCCTCCTGTCGGGAACGGCAGTGGCACAGTGTATCACCTTTTTGGCATACCCCTTTATTGCACGCCTATATTCGTCCGAAGACTTTGGACTGTACACCACCATACTCAGCTACATAGATATATTGGTGATACTCTCCACCGCACGCTACGAGCAGGCTATAATGGTAAGCAAAGACCCCAAAGAGATTGCCGCCATTGTAAAACTATGCCGAAGGCTGTGCCTTGGCACCACGGTGCTGATAGCTATAGCGGCATGTGCCATACTTGCCCTCAACAAGGCTTCGAAATTGGATATACTTATACTTTTTATCCCTCTGCTGGTTTTCTTCAACGGACAATACCGCATATATCTACTTCTGTTTAACAAATACAAGGAGTTTAAACAAATAGCCTTTTCCGACATAAGCACCAACCTTTCCGGTACGGTGGTTAAGATAGCATTGGGCTTGGTGGGACTATTTAGAACGGGGCTACCCATAGCCACTGTGATAGGCCGCATTGTAGGAAATATCAACTACCACCTGCGAATGCAAAAAATAGCACTTCCACAACCCGACAAAGGCACCATAACGGCCATGATAAAGAAGCACCGCAACTTTCCGCTCTACTCCATGCCCAAAGACTTTATCAACAGCTTTTCGGCCAACCTGCCTTTTACCCTTCTGGCAATATATTTCAACGAAGCCTATATAGGCCTCTTTGCCATGGCATTTACATTCACCTTCCGCCCAATGAACCTTATAAACAGTGCCTACGAGCGAGTGCTGTACGAACGCATATCCTCCAAGCACCTCAACCACGAACCTATAGTTAAGGACATTGTCCGCTTTTTTGGCTACAACTATGCAGTGCTTACCCCCTTATTTGTAATAGCATTCGTGTTTGCCCGACCCATACTCACCTTTATACTTGGTGCCGAATGGGCCGAAGCCGCCACATACTTCCGCTATATGCTACCATGGATTTACACCATGCTTATAAGCTCGTCCATATCGTTTATACCCAACATATTCTCCACCCAACGCACCGAAGCCATAATGTATATCGCACTATTTGTGGTAAGGCTTGCTGTACTTGGATTAGGCATATATGCCAATAGTTTCGAGCTATCGATATTGCTATTTTGCAGTACCGGAACATTGTTTTCCATTATACTTACCATCTGGTATTTTAGATTGGTAGCGACCTACGACAACCAAATACAATAAAACGGCATAAGATTACCTGCCGGCCACTGCCCCATTCCTTTTGCCTGTTATCTGTTATCCATACTACAAAAAATCCCCCTGCCCTACATTAAGTTTAGGACATGGGGGATTTGATGTTTAGTATTATGAGTAAATTCTTATTGTTTTCGTTTATTTATTTTCCTTATCTAAAACATATCTCAGATTGCTCTTGGTAAGATACAGAGGGTTCAATGCCGTGGTATCGCCACGGGTGTAGGTATTGGTATATATCTTGTTATCTTTCGAGAGGATAAGTGTAAAAGGCAACCCTACCTTGTCTTCCATTGCCGGGTAATGGTCGGGATAGAGGTACTGCACTATCCTATCTATACGGAAAAAGCCGGAATAATTATCATCGGTAGGTATGGTGGTGATGTAGTAGGACTTGCCCCTGTAGCCACGCTCGGCCAAATACTCTGCAGGTGGCTGCATGAAAGCGCTGTCCTGCGAAACGATGTAAAAGTGCACATCATTGCCACAGCTGTCTATGGCCTCCTTGAAGTGCATGGCAAACATTTCCTTGCAGCTATGGCAGGCTTGGGAGTAGAACAGCAGTGCCTTTACATGGGTGGTATCGGCCTGCAAAGTAGACTTAAACTCCTCGGCCGATAGGCCTACCACCGCATTGCTATCCTCTACCCTGCCACCACACGAAACCAAAAACATAAATGACAAAATCAAAAATAACCGTTGCATAACTGTTTGTTTATTTCAGCTGTGAGCTGTGTGTTATGAGCCGGCTACCGCCCAACTCAAAGCTCATGGCTCATAGCTCACATCCTTATCTTACCACTACTTTATAACCTTTATCGTTTACCCTTACCACATATATACCGGCTGTGGGCAAAGAGTAGTGGCGTATGTTTTGGCCGGTAGCAGCCTCGCTAATATGGCAGCGACCCATGGCATCGTATATTGCCACACTGTAGCCTTCGGCGTTAAGCACCTCTATACTGCGGTAGTGCGATGTTACTTTTACATTACTTTCCACACCTTCTTCCACTCCGTCGCAGTCTTCGGTATAGCTATAGCTGCTCCAATTGGGGTCCGCCATATAGGCTTCGGTAGCTCCGCAAGGGATAATGGTCTTGAAAATATTATCAGCAACTTTTCTAGTAACAAAAGGAGGTTCTGTATTCTTTAATATCATCGTTCTCAAATTGCCAAAATTATAAGGTCCTATAGTATCTATAACTCCGGTAAATTCAACATCACTTATTCCAGTAAAATCAAATGCTTGATCTCCTATATACCTCAATGTTTCGGGAAAAACTATTTCTCCATTAAACATAATACAATAATAAAATGCTAAATCCTCTATCCTCTCCACGGCTGCACCTCCATGATACGATTCTAATGCACAACCCTCAAATGCTGCGTACGGAATAACCTTCACCGAATCAGACATAACTATTGTTCTTATTCCACTAGTTGCAAAAACTTCTTTTCCTATAGTCGTTACCGAATTGGGAATACATAACTCTTTCAAATCAGAACAGCCATAAAAGCTAGCAGAATCAATACTCTTTAATGTTTCAGGCAAATACACTGCTCTTAATTTACTTTGAAGAAAAGCATAGTGTTTTATTTCGCGAACTCCATCGGGAAGTATCACAACTCTCAATTTTTTTAAACCCGAAACCGAATTTGCGGCCACTACTTCCACACCATCACGCACTCTTAGAGTATCTCCAATAGGAACAAGACAACATACAAAAGTATCCATATTCATACTATAAATGCAATAGTCTAGAACTTTGTATCCGGTATTGAGCGAATCAATGGTAAGATTATACAAGTTTTCCGATGCCCTAAATGCACCTCCCTCTATATTGCTGACACTTGCAGGAATATGCACTTCCGACAAACTCTTGCACGATGAAAAGGCCGCACTCTTTATCCTCATAACTGAAGTAGGTATATCAACGGAAGCAATTTTACAGCCATCAAAAGCAAAATTATCGATAACCTCTACACCGTAGGGTATAGAAAACACACCTGATTTGTTGGTAGGAACCGATATAATTGAGGTTGTATCTTTACTATATAATACGCCATCAATTGAAGTATAGTATTGATTGTTTGTATCGACACCAATATAATTTAAATCCGATGATCTTCCAAACACATCTTCGCCTATAGTTTCTACCAAACTAGGAATAAATATTTGCTTAATATTTTCAGTATACGTAAATGCTACATCTCCAATGGTTCGTAAAGAATCAGGAAACTTTAGTTCGTACGACGATGGAAATACTGCACCCATAAAACATCCTTCACCTATGGATTTTATAGTGTTGGGCATACTCAATGAATTTAAACCAGACAACATAAACACTTCTTCGCCAAGTGATGTTACTTTGTACCACACTCCATCGTGCAAAACAGAATCTGGAATTACTATATCGCCCATATACAAATTACACGAGTTTGGATCTTTAACCACTGCCACCTCTTGTCCGGGTCTCGTTATCTTG